>JAQYVG010000027.1 GCA_030145595.1 Desulfobacterales bacterium
ATGCAGTGGTCAGTATGCAGTGACAAGTCATCAATGAACAGCGATCAGTAAGCAGTATCAGGTATCCAGTATCAAGCAACCCGTAACCCAACCTCCAAAACTGAACATCGAACATCGAACGTCCAACGTTGAACATCGAATAATGATATCGCTCCGCTCCACAATTTAATTTCATATATTTTCAAAAACAGATGTCAAACTTTGAATGACTATTTCTTTTTCTTTTCAGCCGTTTTGATACTCGTAACGAAAATCTTAATTAATTCTTCTGTTTCCTCTAAAATATCATTTAGTAGTTCAGGTTTTTTAATTAATAAGTCTGTTGCTTCATCTTTTCCCATTCAACATTCGATGTTGGACGTTCGATGTTCGATGTTCATTTTTTAGTAGATCTTCCACAGTCCATCCGGTGCAAAAAAACTCGCAACCCGCAACCCCTACAAGCATCATGCGTCTGTTTCAACTCTTCGAACTAAATCATTACAATCATAATCGCCATTAAGAAATACAGTTACGCGGCTGCCGGGTTGGGCAAAAGGTAATGATCGCCCGTTCTCATCGTAAATGTCGATAATGTTGTCCTGTACGGAAGCGCCCTTTTTGCGAAGTACCTCGATGACATCTCCTTTAAAAACCTTGTTTCTGACTTCAATGACCGCACAAAACGGCTTCAGCTTGTTGATGACTTTACCGATAAATGTTTGACCGGCAATGTTTTCGGATTCGTACTCCAGAGCGGTCTGGTCCGGATCTTTTAAATAGAAACCGCTGCAGTATCCCCTGCGAGAAATCCTGCCGAGTTCTTCAATCCATTTTTTTTTTACACGAAAGCCCGCGGGGTTTTCAAAATAAGCGTCGATGGCTTCCCTGTACACTTTGACCGTTGAAGCCAGGTAGTTGATACCTTTCATACGGCCTTCAATCTTAAAGCTGGTGATACCGGCTGCGATCATTGCGGGAATGTGTTCTATCATACAAAGGTCTTTTGAATTGAACACGTAGGAGCCGCGCTCATCTTCGGCAAACGGCAGATATTCGCCGGGTCTTAATTCTTCAACCAGTGCATATCTCCACCTGCAAGGCTGGGCGCAGATCCCTAAATTGCTGTCCCGGTTTGCCAGAAAACTGCTTAGCAAGCAACGCCCGGAATACGATATGCACATAGCCCCGTGAACAAAGGCTTCAATCTCTATACTGCTGCGCCGGCAGATCTCTTTTATCTCTTTTAAAGACAGCTCTCTGGCAACGTTTATCCGGTGTACGCCTGAATTTTCCCAGAATCGAACACTGTTGTAATTGGTAGTGTTGGCCTGTGTGCTAAGATGAATCGGAATTTGTCCGATGAGCCTGGATGCTGCCATGAATATCCCCGGATCTGCAATAATAACGGCATCCGGGCCGATTTCCCCCAATGTTTTAAGGTAGTCTGCAATCAGGTCCTGCTCATCGTTCCTGGCGTATATGTTGCAAGCCACATAGACTTTAACACCATGCCCGTGGGCCAGTTTGACGGCACTCCGGATTTCATCAACCGTAAAATTTTCCGAAAAGTTTCTCAGGCTGAATTCCTTGCCGGCAAGATAAACAGCATCAGCGCCATAGTGTATGGCGATTTCGAGCTTTTCAAAATTACCCGCCGGCGCCAGCAGTTCAATTTTTTCTTTTGTTCCAGTGGTCGTGGTCATCGAGATATCTCTATCCAGAAAGCTTAACTTCAGTCCTAAAGGCTCCACGAAAAATATTCATCTCTAAATGAATTCGTGACTTTTTACGAGATCATCATTTTTTTGGATACAAAAAAATAGAGTGTGACAAAAGGGATGTCAAGTAGAAAGAAAAATGGAGGTTTAAGGCTTCAATTTTTGTTTCACCTTAAGCAACTCTTTTTTCAGCCTGTGCTGATCTTCTGGACTGATTTTAATGAATTTGATTCCCATACCCAGTGGTTGCTTGACCGGATCACTTGTCTTAGTCCTGTTCCAAGAGACCTCAGAATCTATCTTGAGTGTTTCTGAAACATCCGGGAGCTTAAGCTTAAGAAGCAACGCTTCTCCTTTGGCAAGAGGCTTGGTGGTTTTGATAAACATTCCGCCGGTGCTTATGTTTTCTGAAAAAGCCTTGATGAAACCCGCTTTGCTTTTAAAGCTTAGGGCAAGAGCTTTAGGTGTCCGGGTACTTTTACGGCGTAATCTAGGGTCGGTTGTGCTTTCAATTGTCTTCTCAAATCGCAAGACAAGATTTTTTAAAATCATTCGGAAGCCGCTAGACAACTTATTATACTCATTGTCTAAGACATTGCGATCGATGATTCCAACTTTAGTAGCTCCTACAGCACGTGCTGAAACAGTACGACGTATTCCGGCCAAATAAGAGAGTTCTCCGAACAGATCTCCAGGCTGGAGGACATCTACAACTATCTTTTCAGCTCCCACCTGCTTGTAAAGCTCAACAGCTCCACCCTCGATTGTATAAATCCAATCCCCGGAACTTCCTTGTTCAAATATGATTTGCCCATCCTGATATGTTTCTTCTGATGCAATGTGGAACATTGCCTCAACCTCTTATTGTACGAAAAGTTTTAGATATATTGCGGCCTGCCTCTAAAGTTGAAGATGCTTGATTGCTTACCTAATTTACACCATAGAATCAATTGAGTCAATTGAAGATAACGCTTCCCAATCACGCAAATTTTGGGGCTTGATTTTTAAATAGGATCAAGCCAGTACTCTTAGGGTTCGCGCAAAAATAACTTCGCAGAATTGGCGCTCAGATTTGGTTCAGGTTTGGCTGATCCGAGAGAGCAAAACCACAGGAATAGCGGGCTATTTCGCGGCCAATTTTATAAGATCGGGTGCGAGTGAGGTATCAGCCAAAGATGGGCTGAAGCTGAGATGTAAAAATGCGAAGTTTTTTTTGCTCGAGCCCTTGGATCGTGGGTATTCATGGCGTATCTTTAATGACGGGGGAGTTGCTGGGGAGAAAGATCACCAAGCAATGGATAATTCCCGTCCTTATCAGAAACAATCGGATCCTTGATCGGCCAGTCAATACCAAGGGCTGGATCGGACCATAAGATGCCTCCCTCGTCATCCGGTGCATAAAAATCGGAGCATTTGTACAGGCAATGGGCGGCTTCACTGAGTACGCAAAAACCATGGGCAAATCCTTCCGGGATATATAGCTGGCGCTGGTTATGTTCCGACAAATGGATACCGACCCATTGGCCGAATGAAGGTGAACCGGGGCGGATGTCAACCGCCACGTCAAATATTTCACCGGTGACGACCTGAATTAGCTTTGCCTGAGGGTGTCTTACCTGAAAGTGCAGCCCTCTTAATGTGCCTTGAGTGGAATAAGATAGGTTGTCCTGAACAAAGGACCGGTTAATACCATGTTCCAGATATCGTTTATGATGGAAGGTTTCCATGAAAAAGCCGCGCTTATCATTGAACACCTGAGGTTCAATAACAAGGACTCCTTCGAGGGATGTTGCAGTAATGTTCACGTTATTCACCTTTTAGCATGATCGAGGCAAAGTCCTATTGTGCGTTATTAGTTCTACTTAACGGTGGAGCATTCGCGAAAAAGCTCGTAGGGGCATTCCGTTTTGCAGTATTCATGGTCAATATCCTGAAAAAGGGTGGCGATGGCTGTTTCCCGCCTCTCAAACATATGCTCGGTATTTAGTTGCTCCAGCAAACCCGAACTTTCAAATACTTGTTTTACGGGCAGATGCACACTTAAAAATGCGAGCCGAACCTCCTGCAGTTTAAGTTCATCCAGCAGTACCCGCAGCTCGTCAGTGCCGGTAATATCTATAAATCCTACTACTTCAAAATTCAGCAGTAAAAACCGAACCGGCGTTTTCTGCTCATCCAGACGTTCGAGCAGATGTTCTATGGTATATTCGGCATTGGCAAAATAGATGGCATTGTCAGAGCGCAGTTGCAGGATCTGCGGGCAGCTCGGTTTATCATAAGTGTCGGCATTAACAAACATGTTCAGCTCGGGATCTTTGGTAATGCGCACGATACGCGGATGCATCGTTTTCCACAAAAAGAACATCAGTGAAATCATTACACCGATCAGCAGGGCATAATCGGGTTTTGTTAAAAGTGCCAGCACAAAAACCGTCACAGCCACAATCCCGTCGTGGCGATTTTTTTTCCAGAGCACAAATACTTCTTTGGGATGAAACAGCATCAACACGGCACTGATTACCAGCGCAGCAAGCGCCGCCTTGGGAATATAGGTAAACAGGGGCGTCAAAAACAGCAAAGCCAAAATCACACTCAGGCTGGAAATCACACTGGACACACCTGTTTTCGCGCCGGTAGCAAAATTAATTGCCGTGCGGGAGAATGAACCGCTTACCGGATAACTCTGGAAAAAAGAGCCGATAAGATTGGCCAGCCCCTGACCGATAAACTCCTGGTCAACATCCACTTTTTGCTTGGTTTGGGAGGAAATGGCTTTGCCGACAGAATAAGTTTCGGCAAAACTCACCAGCGCGATTACAACGGCCGGGCCCAGCAGGGAGCTGATGATTTCAAAATTCAGCGGCGGCACCATGGGATGCGCCAGCCCGCCGGGAACCTTGCCTATGATGGCTACGCCTTTTAGATGCAATTCGAATACTACAATTGCAATGGTGGCCGCAACCAGGGCAATTAGCCCCGCGGGTAAAGTCTTGCGGAGTTTTTGAACGCCAAATATAAGTCCAATCGCCAGCAAACCGACAGCAGCGGTCGAGATGTGTAAGTCCGGCAGGCCTTTTGCAATCTCTACCAGCCTTGGCAGAACGTATTCATGCCGGGACGCGCTGAGGCCTAAAAAGTGAGGAAGCTGGGTTGCGATGATGATAAGTGCAGCGGCGGCGGTAAATCCTTTTACGGCTGAATGCGAAATAAAGGACATTACCAAACCCATACGAAATACTCCAATAACAATATACAAAATACCCACCATAAAGGAGAGCAGAAAGGCGAGTTCAATAAACTCTTTGCTGCCGGGCTCCGCCATGGGGGTGAGTGTGGTCAGGACCAGCAGGCTCATAATCGCGATAGGACCGGTAGCCAGCTGCCGCAAACTGCCCCACAGAGCCCCAATAAGCGGTGTAACCGCCGCCGCGTAGAGTCCGTAAACCGGGGGCAGACCGGCCAGCATGGCATACGCCATTGCCTGGGGGATGAGCACCACCGCAACCGTCACTCCGGCAAGTGCATCACTGCGAAAAGATGATATTTGATACCCCTTCAGCCATGCTAAAAAGGGAAATAAACGGTGGAGCATACCTTGTTGGGATGTCGTCTTGGTCATAACAATAGCTCTTACCCTAATCGAGTCAAAACTTGATTAGACGTCTGTGGTCAGTGGTCCGTAGTCAGTTGTTTTACAGGTTCTTAAAGCCTCTTTTTGTGTTTCATCTGTAGTTGAAGTATAATCTCACTTCTTATTGCCTTAGCAACGGACGACGGACAAAGGACAACGGACACCCAATTGAACGTTACCGCTCAATTGGGGTGAAGCCAACTTACAAACCCACCCTGAGCCTGTAAGTTACCGCGGCCGTCTTGCCTTTGGGAATGCGGATGTCAAACTTGATGGTAAAGGCATCTATTTTTTTGTAGGGCAAACTGCTTTTGACCACTTGCCAGTTGCCGGATAGCGGTTCCACAATGCTGACAATGATGTCTTCGGCTTTGTGGTTTTTGAGGGTAATTGCCCAAGCGGACTCATGCAGGCTTGTGGAAATTTGCTTGTAATCGGTTTGGACCCTCTCGGCAACCACATCAAAAGCCTCGCCGATTTTAAGTTTTACGTCTTCGTTTTTGGGCGTATGTTCTATTTTATCCTCTCCGACAAACTGGAGGCTGCCCTCATGATCCTGTTTATAAAGGCGCATTACTCCAGCCGGCAGCGGTATTCCCAGTTTGCTCTCTTTGTTGTTTTTAAATGTAATGTTGACATCAACCGGTTGTCTGTAATTTTGCGTCCGATATTTCCCAGTCAGAAAAAGGCCCTTACCATGAACCTGGAATTCTTTTTTAACTGGTATGTTCGCTGACTCAAGCAGTCGCAGCTGTTTTTTCTGCCTGTTTTTGATAGTCGTTTTGCGCTGCAGATCGTAGATATGATATTCAAAAAACGCTTTTTCTTTAAACTGTTTCCCGCGGTCTGCCATCATCGTCTCCATGGCGAAACGCCCGGCTTTGATCTTTTTCTCGACCCGATGCACGTCGCCGGCCACCAGCTTTAAACGTGCGTCCCTGTAAATCGCCCCACTTCTATTATCCAGAGTAACCCACCCGGAAATATCTGCAGCCGTATCCGCCTGATTGAGAACCAGGACATAGTCGGCCTTCCAGTTGATATTTTCCGTCAGATAGGAGACTTCAAGCTTGTGATTTTTGCGGGCACTGTTTTGATAAAGCCAGACCAGTGTAGGGTTGGCGATAAGGTTTTCGGGTAGCTGGGGAAGAACTTTATATCCCGGATGACCTAAGTATATTTCATCGTTAATTTTGTAAATCTGTCCCTGATTGTTGCTCAGCAAAATCGCCGTGACAGCATCCTTTCTGTCTTTGAATTTATTCCAATCGATGATCTTGATCTTTTTGCCTACATACTTATCGAGCAGTTTATCGGCACTCATAAGATCATATTCGTAATTTTGCTCAAGCAGCCCAAACACCTCCGGATAATCGAGTGATTTTACATAAACAGTCACCGGCAAAATATGGGAGGCAACATCCATGAACCTTAATTCACCCAGCCCTTTAGGGAGTTCTACCTGGCGGATATCTTTGATAAGGCCTAGATTCGAGTTATAAACGGTAACTTCAACCGCCACCTGATCGTCAATGTTGCTTTCAAGCTTGTTCCGGGCCCATGCAATTGAAGCAAAAAGCAGCAACAGCATCAAACAAAATACACAACTTCTGATTTTCATGGCTTTTCCCTGTTTAGTGCCTATCTATCAAAATCGCATCATATTTGCGAAGGATTTATCTAACAAGATATTTTCGCCACCAAGACACCAAGACAATCAAGAGTGAGCAGTCATCAGTGAGAAGTGATCAGTAAGGGAAACTGATTACTGATAACCGATAACTGATCACTGATATTTGTGTCTTGGTGCCTTTGTGGCTATTCTTTCTCTCCGAGGCGTAGGCTCTACGAGCCGGAGGCCAGTTTATCCGGATTATGGTTTAACGCTTTCGGCGGCCTGTTCAAACAACTTGCTGGTCCTTTCGGTCATTGCTGCGGCATCTTCCAGCAAAGATGCTGTTTCATCCCTGCCCTTCTGCTTTGCTTTTTGCGCCCAATCCCTGTATGTTGAGGCATGATCATCATTATGCTTTATCCAGTGCTTAAGAAGTTTGATCATTTTCTCATCAAATGATAAAGTAGTGTGTATCTCATGGTTGTGGTGATGATGGGTCACTTTGATTCTCCTTAACTTTGATGGCGTCGTAAAATTAGATTCCAGTTTGAAAAAGGCCGTTTCCAAATGGCAACTAGGTTGATGTTAGCAATCTATAACAGTAATAGTCAAGCATGCTCAAATTTCGTTTAAATAAAAAAAACGCCGTTATTTTGCTTGTCCTGATCGCCGGAACTGTTTCCGGGATAATAGCCGGCGCCTTTCTTGCTTTCACCCACGATCTCCCGCAGATCCGCAGTCTGGAAAGTTTCACACCCTCCGCTGTCACGCGCATTTACTCCGCCGACAAAGTCCTGCTGGCTGAACTGTTTGTCGAAAAAAGAAAACCGGTTCCTTTAAAACTTATACCACATTACCTCAAAGCAGCCCTGATTGCCACAGAAGACAGGAGCTTTTATCAACACAGCGGTGTCGATCTGAAAGGAATTCTAAGGGCCATTATCAGGGATATACAGGCAGGAGAATTTGTCGAAGGTGCCAGTACTATTACTCAGCAGTTGGCCAAAACCCTCTTTCTAACTCCCCGCAAAACCATTGTACGTAAAATCAAGGAAGCGATTTTAGCTTTTCAGTTGGAACGCCGTTATACAAAAGATGAAATTCTGGAATTATATCTTAATCAGGTATATTATGGCAGCAGTGCCTACGGCGTTGAGTCTGCCGCCGGTATATTTTTTGGGAAAGCGGTTCAAGACTTAGATCTGGCCGAATGTGCTCTGATTGCAGGAATGCCCAAAGCACCTTCCCTATACTCCCCTCTGGTCAACGAAGAGCTGTCCGTAAAACGCCGCAACACGGTCTTAAAGCAGATGAAAGATACCGGCATCATCACTGCAGCAGCTTATCTTGAAGCCTCAAAAGAGCCATTGAATACGGGGAAAAAAGATAAAATTTCGATCAAAGCACCTTACTTTGTGGAATATGTCAAAGAACTTCTTGAAGAGACATTAGGGTCATCACTGCTCTATAAAGGAGGACTCACCGTTTTTACAACGTTAGATATCGAGCTGCAAAAAGCGGCAGAGCGCTCCGTCTCAAAAGGACTGTTAGCCCTTGAGACCCGTATGCAACAAAACAAAATAATAGATCCTGACCCCCAAGCCGCCCTGGTAAGCCTGGATGTACATACCGGAGGAATTTTGGCCATGGTAGGGGGTAAGGATTTTTTCACTAGTCCTTTTAACAGGGCTGTTGCTGCCCGCAGACAACCAGGATCTGCTTTTAAATCGATTGTTTACGCTCATGCTATCGAGCGGGGTTTTCCCCAGAATACGATCATACTGGACGCACCGGTAGCTTTTAAAGATTTTGACAAAAAAGAATGGCAGCCGCAAAACTTTTCCAAAAGCTATCAAGGTGAAATGACACTCAGAATGGCGCTTTCAATGTCAAAGAATATCCCCGCAGTCAGACTCATCGAAATGCTGGGACCTAACTCGGTAGCCCGCTTTGGATACGACCTCGGCATTGAATCCAACCTTGCTCCGAATCTGTCACTGGCGCTGGGAACGTCGGAAGTGACCCTTTTGGATTTGACCGCCGCTTATGCGGTCTTCCCCAACAGAGGAAGCCGGATCAAACCCTTTGGTGTCATGGAAGTTCTCGACCGCAAAGGAAGGATTATCTGGCGTGTTAAGCCACAGAAAAAAGTGGCCATGTCGCGGGCGGGAGCAGCGATAATGACAAACATGTTAGAAGGCGTTATTCAGGAAGGAACCGGTAAAAAAGCACGGGGGATCAAACGGCCGGTTGCCGGCAAAACAGGCACAACCAATAATTACAAAGACGCGCTTTTCATCGGTTTCTCACCATCGATTGCCGCCGGAGTATGGGTGGGGCAGGATGTGTTCAGCACTTTGGGTGAATGGGAAACCGGGGCTAAGGCCGCACTGCCCATATGGATCGAATTCATGCAGAACGCCCCGGCCAAAACACCTTTTCAGTATTTTGATATACCCGATAATGTGGTTAAAGTGCGCATGAACCTGTTAACCGGCCGCCTGGCACCGGATGACTCACCTGATGCTGTCAGCGCCCTTTTCAAACAAGGGACAGAACCCAGAAGATAATACCCTTTAAAAGGCGAACTGTATTATATGCCGGCAGTTGACTTTTGTAAAACCGTATAATAATATGTAATACTTGAAGAAAATGAACATCCGGCAACATGAAAGCCACCTGATCCGGAAAGATTTCTTAACGCCTATCTGAGAAAGCTACTGGAATACAGCCATGAAAAATTTTTTCAAATTGAATCCGTATACTATCAGCGTACTTACCATTGGTTTAGGCATTTTTGCCTATCTTTATGGAGTCCCTTTTTTGGACATCATTGAATTAAAGACCATCGACTTAAGATTTACCACCAGGGGCGCGCTAACCCCGAACCCTGAAATCGTCCTGGCCGTAATCGATGAAAAAAGCCTTCAAAAGGAGGGCAAATGGGTTTGGCCGCGATCGAAAATTGCCGCCATAGTTAACAAGCTCTCAAAAGCCGGCGCCAAGGTTATCGGATTTGATATCGGCTTTCTTGAACCAGATGATATCAGAATTGTTGATACCATTAACACCATTCAGAATGAAGTAAAGAAAATTCATTTTAAAAACGAAACTTTTGAACGTTTCCTGGAAAATTTGAAAATAGAATCCGACAACGACAAACTGCTGGCCCGTGCTATCACAAAGTCCAGTGCCAGGGTCGTATTAGGGTATTTTTTTCATATGAATCCTGAAGCGGCCCAGCATTATGGTGAAAAGGATCTTGCCGCCCATCAAGAAAATGTGCGGGGGTCCCGACACAAGTTTGTGCGCTATGCCTCGGAAGCCGCCCAAAACGTGCCTTTGATCGAAGCTAAAATGCCCGTATCCAACATCGAAATAATTTCAAATGCAACCGAATACTCCGGATACTTCAACATGTTTCCCGATCCGGACGGTGTTGTACGCTGGATACCCTCCGTATTCAGATTCAACGATACATTGTATGCGCCGCTGTCTCTTATTTCGGCTGCTGCTTACCTGGACAAGCCCGTCTCGGCAGATGTGGCCGAGCATGGTGTTGAAGCGGTAAACATCGGCAGCATTTCTATACCCACAGACGAACTCGGACGAATCTTGATTAACTATCGCGGCCGGGAAAAGACCTTTCCCCACATTTCGCTTACGGACATTCTGCATGAAGATGTTCCCGGCGATATCCTCAAGGATAAGATTGTACTGGTCGGAGCAACCGCCGTAGGGATATACGATCTGCGGGTTACGCCTTTCGGAACCATCTTTCCGGGTGTTGAAATCCATGCCAATATTATTGACAGCATCCTGAAGAAGGATTTTCTACAGAAGCCGGGCTGGGCCTCAATATTTGATGTCCTGGCGATTATGATTGCAGGGCTGTTCTTAGGGCTCGTGCTGCCCCGGGCGGGGGTTGTTCCCGGTGCCCTGGCCGGCCTGTCATTGTTTATCGGCTACATTGCGCTGTGCCAGTACCTGTTTTCCGCCCAGGGATTGATTCTCAATCTGGTTTACCCGCTTTCCGTGATGATTGTTATCTATGTTGCTATTACCGCCTACCGCTACTTAGCGGAAGCCAGTCAGAAAAGATTTATTAAAGATGCATTTTCAACCTATATGGCCCCTTCGGTTGTCAACCAGTTGATCCAGTCTCCCGAGAAACTGGTTCTGGGCGGTGAAAAACGCGTTATCACCGCATTTTTCTCAGATGTCCAAGGATTTACCAGCATCTCCGAAAATCTCACTCCTGTTGAACTGGTGGAGCTTTTAAATGAATTTTTAACCGAAATGACCGATATTATCCTCGCTCATGAAGGCACGGTTGATAAATTTGAAGGAGATGCCATCATTGCCTTGTTCGGCGCTCCCAACCCGCTGGCCAATCAGGCTGAAGTGGCCTGCCGATCCTGTATCGAAATGCAGAAAAAGCTGGCCGAACTGAGGGTAAAATGGCAAACTGAAGGCAGACCCGAGCTTAAAATGAGAATCGGTATGTGTACCGGCCCGGCCGTGGTCGGCAACATGGGATCAAAAAGCCGCATGGACTATACTATGATGGGTGATACCGTCAATACGGCTGCCAGGCTGGAAGGGGTCAACAAGGCCTACGAATGTTTTACGCTTGTCAGCGAGTCAACTTTCAGCAAGATCGGCCAAGGTATTGTAGGCCGGGAAATCGATTCCATTAATGTCGTCGGAAAAGAAGAACCCATAACGGTTTACGAACTTATCGGCTATCCCGAAGATGTTGACGCCCTCAAACGCGAAACCCTGGATAATTACGACCGGGGACTGAACGCATACCGCAAACAGGACTGGAACCGGGCGCTTGTTTTCTTTAATCAGGCTTTGAGCGCCATTCCGGATGACGGCCCCAGCAAAACCATGCTGGCACGCTGCAACGACTACAAGGCAAATCCCCCCGGCAAAGATTGGAACGGGGCATTTACGATGGCATCAAAATAATGCTATAAGAAGGATCATGATTCGCAAAGCAACCATAAAAGACATCAAAGCTATACACGAACTTCTTCAGGAATACGGAGACAAAGGCGAGCTTCTGCCGCGCCCGTTAAGCGTACTTTACGACCATGTCAGGGATTTTTCAGTTTACGTTGACGATAAAAAAGACAGGGTTCTCGGCTGTTGCGCTCTCCAGTTCTGCTGGGAAGACCTTGCCGAAATTAGATCTTTGGCGGTTCATCCCGAGTATCAGAGAAAAAAAATCGGATCAAAGCTTACCGAAACCGTTCTTGAAGAGGCTAAATCATTTGCCATCAAAGAAATCTTTGTGCTGACCTACCAGCCTGGCTTTTTTGAAAGATTCGGTTTTTTCGAAATCGACAGATCTCAGCTTCCCCTCAAAATCTGGGCGGACTGTATCACGTGTGTCAAGTTTCCGGACTGCGACGAAACTGCTATGATGAAAGAACTATAAAATCGCTTCGACGCAAGCAATGAAATTTATAGCAGTTGTCAAAATAACGTTGGAGTTTCCAATTGAAGCATACCGCCCTGAAGGGCGGTATGCTTCCCGGTAAGGATTTTAAGTATATTTTATATAGCTCCCCTCAGCCCCGTCCTAATGGACGGGGTTTGCGGGAAGCGAACCGGTCATAAATGAGAACCAAATTTAAAATCAGGGTTCGATGAGCAAGGCCGCACAAGGGTTTTCGCCCGCTTGTCCCGCTGTATGCGGGGAGGCGTACTTTAGTACGTCGCCCCGCCAAATACATGCGGGACAAGAGGGCGGAAACCCGCGGCCTCCGGCTCCGCTTCCAGCCCGTAGGGCCTACAGGCCGGAGGGTAGAGCCTACGCCTCGGAGAGAGAACGCCGCTCATCGGAAAAATAACCATTTATGGATGGAAACAAATTAGGGAAACAATTATGGCTTACGTCTATTTGCTGGATCTGCACCAGCTTATCGACCAGAGACTGGCAGAAGCAGGACAAGCGGTTGATAAGACCAAAAACGATCCTTTTGAGAAAAGATTTCACGAAGGGCGCATCGAAATTTTATCAGCTTTCAAGGATTTTTTGACAGAAAATTTAAACCCCAAACTTCCCCGCAGGATCAGGGTCGGTTATTTCGGGATGAAGTAGGTTTCCGGGACGCTATTATCTCCGATTGAACTGCACAGCGAGCGCATTCCCCGTAGCCAGCTTGTCGGAGCCTGGCGAAGATCCCGATTTATCGGGGTTGGAGCGTAGCGGAAATTTATCCGCCTCTGGAGGATCCCGCTCAGCGGGACTGCGGGGAATGCGAGCGAATCAAAAAATGGACAAAATTCCTTATAGTCGCTGCGAAGCACTGCCGCACGGCAGAACATTCCCTGCAGCTTGACTTGGACGATCTCAGTCGAGTCGCTGCAGGAAGCTTCAAATAATACTTTTTGCCACAAGATGTATAAAACTTACAAATTAAGGAACCCATCCCAAAATACCAATTGCCGTCTTGACATTGTTTAAGACAGTCTTATTTTTTACAAAACTTAAAAATCTATATACAACTAAATCAGGGAATAACATCAACTGATGGGCGCAAAGCAGAAAGCTAAAATCCATAAAGAAAACGAAAAAGCCGACGAAAAAAATAAATCATTGCCAACAAGCGAACCGGACCAGGAAGATCGCATCGAGGCGGATGATCCCTTGGCGGAACTGGAAGCAAAACTTGAGTCTACCCAGAAAGAAGCCCAAGAGGCACATGATCGTTTTTTGCGAGTATCTGCCGACTTTGAAAACTACAAAAAACGCACGGCCCGCGAAATGGAAGATTTCAGGAAGTTTGCCAATGAATCCCTGATTATGCTGTTGCTGCCGGCGGTTGACAACCTTGAGCGCGCTTTG
The DNA here is from genome assembly GCA_030145595.1 of Desulfobacterales bacterium. Taxonomy (GTDB): domain Bacteria; phylum Desulfobacterota; class Desulfobacteria; order Desulfobacterales; family UBA11574; genus Desulfatibia_A. Next base: position 13,809 of record JAQYVG010000027.1, read on the forward strand.
GATTCGGCCGGCAACAACCGGCAGGCGGACAACCCTATCTCTGAAGGGGTGCAGATGACCCTTGCAGAGATATTGAAAATTTTTGAAAAATTTCACGTTAAACCGATAGAATCCCTGGAAAAGCCGTTTGATCCCGGTTTTCACCAGGCCGTTATGCAGGAGGAAAACGACAGCCATCCTGACAAAACCGTTCTTAAGGAACTTCAAAAAGGATACCTGATGCACGACAAATTGATCAGGCCATCCATGGTGGTAGTTTCCAAGAAAAAAGAAACACCTGAAAACCACGAAGTCAATGAATCGCCTGAAAAAACAAAAGGAAAAAATTGATCATATTTGATAGTGAGGAGGAGAACAAATGGGTAAAGTTATAGGTATCGATCTGGGCACCACGAACTCATGTGTGGCTATCATGGAGGGGGGTGACGCCAATGTGATTACAAACCCTGAAGGGGGGCGCACGACTCCTTCAATTGTCGCCGTTTCCGAAAGCGGGGAAAGACTGGTGGGTCAAATCGCCAAACGGCAGGCCATTACGAATCCGGAAAATACGGTTTTTGGGGTAAAACGGTTGATCGGGCGTAAGTATGCATCCAAAGTAATCCAGGATGATATGAAGATACTCCCTTTCAAAATCGAACAGGCCGGCAATGGGGATGTTCGCATCAATCTGCGGGGAAAGCAGCACAGCGCTGCGGAGATATCATCTTTTATATTGGCGAACATCAAGAACACCGCTGAGCAATACCTTGGAGAAAAGGTCACCGATGCCGTCATCACCGTCCCGGCTTATTTTGACGACAACCAGCGCCAGGCCACCAAAGATGCCGGCAAAATCGCCGGTCTCAATGTAATGAGAATTATCAACGAACCCACGGCGGCATCTCTGGCCTACGGCTTGGACAAGAAGGCTGAAGAGAAAATAGCCGTCTTTGACCTTGGCGGCGGAACATTCGATATATCCTTACTCGAAATCGGCGAGGGTGTATTTGAAGTTAAGGCGACCAACGGCGACACCCATCTTGGCGGCGAAGATTTTGACCTTCGTCTGATCGATTACCTGGCGGACGAATTCAAGAAAGATCAGGGCATAGATCTCAGGAGCGACAAGATGGCGCTGCAGCGACTCAAAGAGGCTGCTGAAAAGGCCAAAATGGAACTTTCCACGTCTCTGGAAACCGATGTGAACCTTCCGTTCATTACCGCCGATGCCAGTGGCCCTAAACACTTGAACATAAAGATTACCAGAGCTAAGCTGGAATCCCTTATCAGCGATCTGATAGACAATTTAGAAGGGCCCTGCCGTACCGCCCTTAAGGATGCAGGCTGGACCCCCAAAGACATTAATGAAGTCATTCTTGTCGGCGGCATGATACGCATGCCGGCCGTGGAGGAACGGGTCAAAAAGATTTTCGAACAGGAGCCCCACAAAGGCGTCAACCCGGATGAAGTCGTCGCACTCGGTGCCGCCATTCAGGGCGGTGTCCTCAAAGGTGATGTCAAGGATGTTCTCCTTCTTGATGTTACACCCCTTTCTCTGGGCATTGAAACTCTAGGCGGGGTCATGACCAGGCTGATTGAAAAGAACACAACCATCCCGACCAAAAAGAGCCAGACTTTTTCAACCGCAGCCGACAGCCAGCCGGCTGTCTCCATCCATGTGCTGCAGGGAGAGCGCGAAATGGCTCCCGGCAATAAAACCCTGGGACGCTTTGAACTGGTGGGAATACCCCCGGCACCCCGCGGCATACCGCAGATTGAAGTTAGTTTTGATATCGACGCCAACGGTATTGTGAACGTTTCTGCCAAAGATATGGCGACCGGCAAGGAGCAGTCCATTCAGATTACGGCCTCCAGCGGCATGACGAAGGAAGAAATCGACAACGCGGTAAAAGACGCCGAGCTGCACGCCGATGAAGACAAAAAGAAAAGGGAATTGGTAGATGCCCGCAATCAGGCCGATACGTTGATTTATTCTACCGAGAAATCAATCAAGGATCTTGGCGACAAAGTTGACGATGCTACCAAGAGCAGTGTTGAAGCGACCTCTGAAAACCTTAAAAAAGCCATGGAAGGTGATGATACCGAAGAGATCAAACGCCTGAGCGAAGAATTGACCCAGGTATCCCATAAGCTGGCGGAAGCGATGTATAAGCAGGCATCCCAGGCGGACGACCAGCAGGCCGGCGCCCAACCCGGCGCGGAAGACACGGCCCAGACCGGACCTTCAGCACCGGAAGAAGATGTGGTCGATGCTGATTTCGAAGAGGTCAAAGACGACGACGATAAATAACATATAATTTCAGCGCAAATAAAAATCCCGCGAGCACTTGAAGTGTGAGCGGGATTTTTATTTAAGGAAAAATTAGTTGATGTTCTTCATCAGAAAGTCTGGTTAGTGTCCATCCATAAATGAGGATTTTTGTTCAAGATCAAGGCCTGCGAAAAAAATAACCACAGGCATATATTTGATATTCCGAGGATTATTTTTTGAGCATAACGCAGATATTGGGCAAAAAGACCATTTATGGACGGACACTAGTTAGGACCACTCTTTGAATATCTTAGCCGCAAGCTCGATGTCTTCGGGACAGAAGACAAACAGGCATTTTTCATCTGGGGATGACACCGAACCGTAAACATAGTTGATATTGACGCCTTCTTCGCCGAGCTTACTGGCGATGGCTGCCAGGGTGCCGGGTCTGTTATTAATTTCAAGTGCCATCACCGGCATAATGTCAAAGATATAATCATTCTTCGACAAAAGGTCGATGGTTCTGTCGGTTTGATCAACAAGAAGCCTGATCAGGGCAAAGTCGGCCGAGTCCTTGCGCATGGAATTGTAGCTGGCCACCGAGGCGATGCGCTTGAGCGATTTACCCCTGGCCTGAAAAAGATTCTGCACATAAGAAGATGCATCCTGGATCGTGAGGGCGTCGATGTTGACGCCTTCATCTCCCAGCAGAGATGCCAGTTTGCCGAGTTCGCCGGGAACGTTTTTCATAAAAAGTGAAATTTCCGTTCTTACCATCTTTTGCTCCTATTATTACTTCTTCATCCAAAGATAGTTTAACTTCTGAAGGCTTAATGGCTCTTGCAGACGGTTATCATTGTTTTGTTCGCAGAGTTTGCGAATACACCTGCTGAGCGTTATTCTTCTTTCCGGATCTTGAAAGAAAGGGTCCAGCGGAAATCTTCCTGCACAGCTTTCAGTAACCCAAACATGAATACATTCAGGGCAATTGTATTCCAAAGGGCATGTTTTTTCCCCTGCTGTTCTCGTATCAATTCCATCTTTTAAGATATCATTATCGTTAATCTCTGATTGGCAAAAAATACAATTCATAAAGACTCCTTGTTTATACCATGCGGTTGGACATAGTCTGCGTGTTTGCTATATAATCTCAACAAGTTCAATTTTAAAGGTTAGGGTTTTTCCTGCTAAAGGATCGTTTTCATCTAACACGATACTATCGTCAGAAAAATGTTTAATGGTAACGAAAGCATATTTTCCATCTTGTTTGCGAACCCTAAGCTGCTTCCCAATTTCTAAATTTAGTTCCGGGGGGAAGCCGGATTTCTCCATACCAAATACGAGTTCTTTTTTGTGAGGACCGTAAGCCTCCATCGGGGTAAGTGTGATGTTTTTTGTGTCTCCTTTTTTCATTCCGACGACCGCATTTTCAAAGCCCGGCAGCATATTTTTCTCTCCGATTGTAAACTCAAACGGCTCCGCGTCCATCGTAGAACCGAATACCGTCCCATCTACCAGGCAACCTTCAAAGAGAACCTTTACCTTATCACCAATTTTAGCTTGAGTCATTTTCCCCTCGTTCAATTGATGAATTCGTAAAAAGATGAATTCATCACGTTTTAGGTTTTAAGTTTTAGGTGTTAAGTAACCATTTTTCTATTTTGATAGAGGCTTAAAGCTTAAATCCTCAAACTTAAAACCATCTTAAAATAGTTTTTTGACTTTTTGCGAAGTTGTCAATATGGAATTGATATAAACTCGGTAACACAGCCCAATTCAGCCGCCTGGGCATTTTGAGTTTGAATGTCAAAGATACGTAGCGAAACGCGTAACCATGACCTTTCAAAGGGATTTTGTCAAGATACTTTTAGCTCCTTAGTTGTGTGTTTTTCCCTTTTTGCAGCAATAATATTTATACCACCATGTACCGCCGTTATGAATAAGATGCTGGATACTGGTTTCTGGATGCGGCTCGACTGTCTTCGACCCTGAGCTCAGACCGAAGGGAGCTCGCCGAAGTCTGGACTTTAAAATGGAGGCATCCTGATTGTATCAAGTATCAAGCATCGAGCATCCAGCATCTTCTTGTTAAATAGTACATGAAGATAAATTATTAAACGATTCTAACTGGTTGTGGCTTATCCGGGTCAGGTAATATGAAACCCTAATTGAGCGAAAGTCGAGGATGCCACAGATCCAAGGCGTCCAAGGGTGAAGCCGTAGCAAGCTACTGCGAACCCTTGGCAACGCGGGTCGAAGATCCCGCGAATAGCGGGGAGATGGGGTGTCATCGGCTTTCGCTCAAGGGTTAAAGACTATTTCGCCTAGCAACCATGCCTCGATTGGTTCAGGGTGCCTGAAATAATCTTTAATGGCCTCCGGCAAAGGCAAAGCATCAGTTTGACACTCCATTTCCCGACAACGATCAACTAACCGTGAATGGACCGTTTGAAAGATCTCACGTATTTGCTGGTAACATTTTAGTCTGGCCCTGTGATTCCTGGACTCAAAAATCATTCTGCAATGCTCGGCATCTGTCGAAGTGCAGGTTCGACACACAGCAGGTCTTACCCCATAAATCATACACATTGCATCTTTTAAAAAGATGCAGGGCAGCTCATGTCGCATCATGGCAACTTCATAAGGGCTTATGCCGTCTATGCGTTCCATAATCTTTTCGATTCTGTCGTTAACCTCTTTTTTCTCTTCAGCCGTGAAAGTCTGCTCTACATGATAGCCTACAAGCAGAGCCTCCGGGGGCGTTACCACCGGAAGGTTAAAACAGCAATAGTGACACCCCGGCTTACAGTCTAAGGGTTCAGGCAGAGACTCAAGCAACGTAAATTTATAGATAGCCTCGTCGGTCCATTTCAGGGCCTGCAGGGCCAGCTCCAGAGCCTTATTATCAGAGCTTTTCATGGTTGTCATATATAATAAGTCCTGTACATACGCAAGGTTAATCCTCCAAGCGGTTTCTTTACTTATTTGGTTTATCCTGTTAATCTGTTAAATGATAGATAAACAAGCTTTCATGAAAGGAGCAAATTATGGCAAAATATAAACAAGGACTCGCATTTGGATATGTGCAAGGCACTAAATATCACCGGAATCGGCCGGTGATGGACGACTTGGGCTCTATTCCATCCCCAAGCAGCTTTAAGAACTATCCGGATGCGGAACGCATCCAGTTACCAGAACCAGATCTGGCC
>JAQYVG010000280.1 GCA_030145595.1 Desulfobacterales bacterium
CTGCGGGAGGCGGTTCTTCAAACACACAGCGCAGACAGGTGGATTTTGCGGGTACGATTGTCATGGTCTGGCCGTTGAACCGCAGGACACCGCCGTGGGAATAAGGGATGCCCTCCATCACACAGGCGTCGTTGATTAAAAATTTGGCGGCAAAGCTATCGGTACCGTCAATCACGAAATCATACCCTTGAATAATTTGCCGGATGTTAGCGGCGTTGATAAAAACGTTATGGGTCTTGACCGCTACATCAGGGTTGAGCGCCTGCATTTTTTCGGCGGCAGATGCCACTTTTGAGATATTAAGGTCCTTGGTAAAATGAATCACCTGTCTTTGCAAGTTGGAAAGCTCCACGGTATCTGAGTCAACAATGCCGATGGTTCCCACGCCTGCTGCCGCCAGATACAAAGCTGCCGGAGATCCAAGCCCGCCGATACCGATAATCAGAACCTTGCCGTTCATGATTTTGACCTGTCCCTCCACTCCAACATCTTTGAGAATGATCTGTCTGCTGTAACGCTCGAGCTGTTCTTCAGTAAAATTAATCATAGTTTTTCATGTCCCTGGTTTATATCGTCAATAATGTCCTTAACATCTTCAATGCCGACCGAAAATCTTAACGTTGAACAATATTCTTAGTCAAAAGTGCAGTAATCAGTGACCAGACCTCCAAAGGTGGTTGCGCTTCCGACAATATCTTTAGTATGCTGCACTCCATGTACGGCTTTGGTAGCAAAGCCCTTCATCGCGATGATCCTCCCGACATCATAAATATGAAATCGACTTCGTCATTTTCTTTAACAACCGTGGTTCTGAAATTAATACGTTTAACGAAACTGCCGTTGATCTGTACTGAAACCGTTTCAGGCCTTGTTACCTTTCTTTCTTTAAGAAGATCTATAATCGTAATGGTTTCTTGTTCGGATAAATGATCTTCCCCATTGATTGTAATTCTCATTACGGGTCCTTTCATATATGAAAAATAACATTGTTATCATACTGCTGCTGTCTCAACAGCAATTCCGCCAAGGAAATATCAAATATTTTTTTAATTTCTATTTCGGCCTCTTTAAATAATTCTTTGGCGGCATCATTTTCAGGATAGGATATTTCAAGTTCGATTGCACCTTCCAGCATCTCTAATACCTGAAGAAAGCTGACATTGGCAGGATCATTGTTCAGTTCATACCCGCCTTTATTTCCCCTGACGCTTCGCAAAAGACCGGCTTTTAAGAGACCATTGAAAAGCTGTACCAGATAGTGTTTGGGAATTTTTCTTTTCTGCGCAATGTCTTTAAGACGGAGCAGACCGTTGCCGTAATTGGCGGCAAGCTCCAAAATCGCTGCAATACCGTAAGTTGCCTTGCTTGAGAGTGAAAACATGTTGGTGGCTACCTCCGCTAAACCCCCAATTGAGCAATCGCAATTGGGGCAGGTTTATAGCTTTGTTAATAAAGTTGACCAACAAAGTCAACAATAATTTTTCAATTAGACGCAATTTTTTTATTTCCAGTTTTTTAAATAGTTTCAGATGGTTTAAATTAAGAGGCAAGCAATGCGGGGAGCATGTAAAGCATGCGTATCGTAACCGCTAAATTTATGTAACCATGAAAGTTTGCTAATAGTGAACGTAATTTTCAGATTCTTTTAGCACGTCAAAATTGTAGATGGCAGGTATCATCCCATTCGAATGATATGTAAGATCACAAAATATTGATTTGTCAGGCTTCAATCCAGGCCTGAAGATGAGAGTCTACTCAGCCACGATGTCGGTGTGCGCCTATCTCATGTTCGATTTACTTTATTGTTTAATTACGATTGAGTTAAAATACCAGGGTTTGCCCATCTTCAGGGATCAAAAGCCGGTCCTTTGAAATTCCATTCTTTTGGGCATGACTTCTTAAATCTTCCCGTGATACAGTGCCATGATCAAGGGCTTCCATGTGGGTGGCAACAACAACTGATTTTGGGGCCATCTTGCAAACGGCAATGGTCTGTTCGGCATCCATGACAATGGGTCCGCTGTCTTGAAGCTTGGCACCGCATGAGTGGGTCAGAATAATATCGGGCTTGACAGTACGGATGATTTTTTCAATCTCTTCATAAAGAATCGTATCTCCGGCCCAGTAGACAACAGGTTCATTATCTGTCTTTAAGATAAATCCCGACACTCTCCCGAGGATGTTCTCCCATTTTTCATTTCCCGCATGTTTGCCCGGGGTGCGTGTGATTTGAATGTCTTCCCATTCAAGGCGATCCTCAATGGGGGTTACAGAAGAAAACCCACTCTCTTTGATGGTGTTTTCATCACCGGGCTGGCAAAATATGGGGGTATTCTTGGGCAGTATTTCTTTGGCCCTGTCATCAAAATGATCCCGGTGCAAATGAGAAATGATGAGCATATCAATGTCCCTGATCACATCTTTAGCAGGAAAAGGAAGGTCAACAGTTGGATTTTTTTCTATCCCTGCAAAGGATTCAATCCCGTGCTTGGGTAAAAGAACAGGATCGGTCAGGATTATTTTATCCGCAATAGAGATTCTTAATGTTGAGTTTCGTATTTGTTGTATCTGCATTTATCTCTCCTTTGAAACGATAAAAAAAGCTATACTCTATCATATTCACTTCTTGCCGTATTTCCAAAATATTCCATCTGCCGGGCCGTATCTTCGGCAAGTTTTTTTTTGGAAAATCTTGAAATAAGATAGAGGCTCATGTCAATGCCGGCTGATATGCCTGCGGATGTGACAATGTTATTTTCATCAACCCATCGAACATCTTTTTTATTTCGATACCAGGAGACATCGAACGAAAATCATTAATGTCCTCCCAATGAGTCGTTGCAGCCTTTGATTTAAGCAAACCTGTCTTACGGAAAACAAATAAATTATATAGCTTAGGCTATTTGTTCAACTCATCCCTAACAGCTATGCCTGCGTTTATGAAAAACGATTATACAATGCTTTATTCGGCAAACTACCGCTTTTGATACGTTGGAGTAATCACAACCTTTACAGCAGACACAATGACCCCACGGGGCTACTATGTTCTCAAATCATGCAAAATTCAGGTACTAGGAGAATCTAAAAAGAACTTCTTCAAAATTCTTTACTTTTCCTCCGTGGAACTCGATCCCTTCGTCTTTGAGCATTTTTATTTTTTTCTGTATAGCGGTTCCCGATGTCTTTCCTTGAAATCCCCCAATCCGACCGGATGTGGCAACAACCCGGTGTCAGGGAACCTCGGGCGCATAGGGGTTTCTTCGCATGGCCTGCCCGACCCCCCGATATGCTCTGGTTTCCAGGGCATGGGCAATTTCTTTATAGGTCGTTATGCGCCCTTTAGGCACCTTCCTTAAAAGATCGTACGCTTTATCGGCAAAAGTTTTCATTTTTCCCTCCTCTCTTTGATACATTGAGAGTATACCAAGGTTTTCAGATTAAAGCTTAGCTACTGGATTCATAAAACTGCATGGCATCAATGCCGCACACTTGCCACAAACATGGGTAGTTTTTGGCAAATCTGAAAAGGAATCCAAAACATCACGGTTTTCGTTAAGGCGGTTCCAGCACTTGTGTCTTTCAAACCCATTCTCATCCAGCGCGTCCACCGGACACGACTCGATGCATTTGCCGCATTTCTTCCCTGCTTTTAGCAGACAGGCCTCATCTGTATCAATTACTGGATGAGCACCCAAATCGGCCTCCGTCACCAGACTTCCCAGACGACCGGCACAACCGGCAGGTGTAATCAGCATATGATGTGTGCCAAAGCGACCCAGGTTTGCCAGATAGGCCAAATGTTTATGTGACCAGCGGGCCATTAATATGTTTTCATCAAAATTGTGAGTGGCCGGTGTTAATCCGGACTTGAAGCCTTCGGCAATCAGTAATTTTTCCAGCTCCTGGCTTAAACGGTTGATTAAATCGTTGGTATGAACATAGGCCAGCCCCCAGTTCCGGCAGGGTCGCTCTCCTTTTTTATTTTCCTTTACAAGCTCGCGTTTAAACGGGACAAAAAAGACAATTAATGATTTGGCGGATGGCAGCAAATCCTGAGGATGCAAATGCTCATTAAATGCAACCTGTGGTAAAATATCGAAGCGTTCATCGATGGGTGTGCTGGCCAACAACGGTGTCTGCCACCAGCCTTCAGTCCCTATTCGATCCGGCTCGGTTGCGACATATTCTTCCGCAAAATCACGCAAACCCTGGATGCTTATATTGATCATCATTTACTACCTCTCATCAGCTGCCTCCGAATAGGTTGTTGTACGTAACTGTATTTAAAATAAGACGTCAACTTTGATTGAGTTGATAGATATCAAATTAGAATTAAAAAAAGACAGGCTATCAACTATTA
>JAQYVG010000281.1 GCA_030145595.1 Desulfobacterales bacterium
GCTTGGCCTCGTCAGCACCTTTTGATCCTGCTTTTTCTGCCGGGATAACCCCTTTTTCATGGGGATTATGGCAGGTTACGCAGGTGATTTTCCCTTCATCATTAAGTGGCAGTATTATACCGAACTTGTTTTCCAACTGTTTGATACTTGCAAAAACCTTGGCAGACGGCTTGCGCATGTGACTGGCGTGTAAAGACTGCTCGCCGATTTTGTTATGACATCGGTCACATAGCATATCAAGATTTCCGATGAGGGTAATATCATCATACCCCGCCTGGTTTACATCCGGTATTTCCTTATGGCAGTACAGACATTTCAATCCCACGATATCTCCGTTTGCATTTAACTGCTTGTGGGGATTATACTTCTTAAATTTAATTTCATTATGGCACTTAAAACAGAAACTGGTCTGTTTTGTATATGGTGCTCCTCTAAGGAACATCTGTCTTCTGGAAAACATGTCATCTATTTTTTGGTCCCGGCATTGCTCAACGATATCATGGCATGTGCTGCAGGCAATTTTGCCGTTTAAAAGAGAAAAGTTTTTAGGCATCCTCGCCCTGATCCCTTCGGAAGGTTCAATACCGACCGGATGTAAATCTCTTTCTATTGTTTTGTAATGGCACCGGCATAGTTGTTTGAAGTCTCCCTCATATTTTAAGAATTTAGCACCGTTTCGAGGTGTCTGCTCATGGCATTGGGTGCAGTATTTGCCGGTGTAGTGCACGTCGGTAGTATCTGTCACAGCCTCGCTTACCAGCATTGAACTGTCAGGTATCTTTTCATCCGCAAGAACTATATCCCTGTGACGGTCACTATAGCCGATGCCGGCAGAAATTATAATTATTGCTAAAGCAAATCTTCTCATTAACGCACTTTTTATTGTGTTTTTCTGGCCTTCTTGCTGCCGATGGGTCCTATCGATGAACCAGGGCTGTGAGATACGCTTGCAGGTCAATAATCGTTGAGGTCTCTTCGTCTATTCGCCTTTAACAATCAATGACGGAGCTGTCATCGCCGGTACTCAGATTTTCGATGGATTATCCGTCTTGGCGTCGCTTTTTTCAATAACCCTCAGCCAGTAGAAAAGTTCGTCCAGATCAATAGGTTTGTTAATACATGCAACAACGTGATTGCCCAGGGCTTTTTCTAAATGAGGATGAAAATGGATGGAACAAGTTATATTTTATCAGTCTCCACAGGTTCATTTTCCTTCTTTTCGCTTTCACCGGGGTGCAGCAATTTCGGCATATAGAACTTGGTGTAATTTCTTATCATACCGACTACTTCGGTACTTACAAAAGCATCTATGCGTCTTTTCGGGTATCCCAAGTCCTCAAACGGCAGCACCGGAGCCTCTACCTGGTGGCAGTCCTCGCACATATATGGTTTTTTACTAACGATTTTATGGATAATTTTTTTGGCCTTGGACTTTTGGAGATCTGTAAGTGTTTTTTCCTTTTCGCTGTATTCTTTTGCAAAATCTATTTTTTCCTGGGTGTCGATTCGCTGAAGCTTTCCGTTTCGGCGCACAAACGGAATGATTTTGCTTTCATACGCCCCGGGGGATACACCTTCCTTGACTGGGCTGGGAACGATTTCACCGGTTTCTCTGTGATACCATTTGAATACGCCCGTTTGTGCGTCTCCTTCAACCCTGACGTGGCATGTCTGGCAGGCGATATAAGAGGCGTGCATATTCCCGAATGCTCTTAGTTCCTTAACTTTTCCGTGGGGCATATCGCCATGGCAGGCGATGCAGTAAGACCTCTTGTCCGGCTTGAAATCAAAATCAATATGGTGGAAGTGGTCCTTTAGTCTCACTTCGTCCAGGATTCTGTACCCCAGGTAATGTTTAACCCTCTCTTCGCCTTCGAGGATGGCTTCTTGAAAGGTGGCTTCTCCCTTGGGCTTGTTTACCTCCTCTGTTTGCATTTTTGCTATGGCTACAGCCTTCTTTCTGAAACTGTTTTCCTCAAACAGGTGCCCGAAAGTCACTTTCCAGATAATGTGCATAAAAAACAGCGTCAGAACCATGAACCCCAAAATGTACAGTTTAGTGATTAGCTTTTTCATGCCACAGATCCTCCTTCCACAGGTGCAGGCGCGTGGGGACCATGAGGCGCGAGAATCTCATGCTCAAGCCCGGCTTCTTTCATAACATCTTTATAGTATTGGTAATGTTCTTCCACCATCAGTTCCTCTGATAAATACCCCGTTATAAACACGGTTCCCATGGGAAAAACAGAGGTCGAAAAATGAACATTGTACCAGTGCCAGATAAATAAAAACAGCGCCGCCAGCAGGGCTTCATCGCTGTGAGCGATTAAACAAAAATTGATGACTTCTCCGGGTATAAATTGAGTGGCAAGCTCCTTGTGCCACATAATAAGACCTGATATGCCCAGTACGGGAATACCCCAGAATGGTCCCCAAAAATCCATCTTTTCCTTCCAGGTCCATTCAGTACCATCAGGGCGCTTGTCCGACAAAAAGAATAAATATTTTAAAAGTCCGATAATGTCTTTGACATCCTTGAGATTCGGTATGAAGGGGTGAGACAGCCCTACTTTTACCAGGTTGCCGATACTTAATTCTCCTTTTTTCTTCAGCGGGATAATCTGTCCGACATAGGCATGATAACAAGTATAAATACAGTGATAGACAAACAAAAGCAGCATGACGACACCGGCGACCTTGTGGACAATGGGGGCGGCTTTTACTCCTCCGAACAGGGCATAAAGTCGAGGGGCCCAGAAAGCATCATGGAACTTCAGCGGAAAACCGGTTAATGCCAGGACAATTACGCATATCGCCAGAATAACATGCTGAATCCTTTGATTAACTGAAAATCTGAAAAAGTATTTTTGACCGTTTTTTATCCTGATGATGTTTTTTTTGCTTTTGTTCATGGATTTATTTTCTCCGTCCGATGACGAAATTCGGGAATAATCTTCTGATTAAATCGAGAAATATGATGCCCATCAGCGGCAGCAGGGTGCCGCCGGTCAGGGTGATGAAAAATACTCTGAAGTAGTATTGCGAAGGACTCTGCTTAATATCGAACTCCGGGTGAACCTTGTAACTGGCAAGCTTAGGGGATGCTGTTGGATGACATTCGATACTGTTGCATATGCTGGATTTATTGTTTTCATGGGTTGCCGATAACGGATCTTTATAGCTTAGCATCTGGTGGACGGATTCCCCCCTGTTAACGTGACAGTCGAGACAATCGGGGATGCGTTCATCAAGAAAGGCGGCGGCTTTGCCGTGATAGGTCTCTCCGTAAGAAAATACTGCTTTGGTGGACAAATTATGTCGGGCCACTAATTGATCATCATCATGGCAGCGCCCGCACATTTCGGCGATATTTTTAGGACTCCTGATCTTGTGCAATCTGGTTGTGACGTGATTGTAAAATCTGAAAATAAATTCATCCTTCTTATGACAAACCCGGCAGCGTCCCAAGGCCGTCTCGGAAATGCCCGGGCGTACCCTTTTGAAGAAAGAGAGCGGCCGGTAGAGCGGATTATCATGACAATCCTTGCAGTAAGGCATGTCTTCTACATATTGTTTGGGTTTCTGTTCCTTATCTAATTTGGTATGCACACTTTTGGTTAAAAAGGTTGCCACCTCCCGGTGTGAAAACTGTTGTTCACTGGATGGCTCCTTAATATGGCACTCGGTCAGGCAGTCGACTTTTTTGGCAGTATCATGGGGAATCTTTTTGATGTCCGTGTGGCAGCCCTCACATTTTACCTTGGCGTGCACACTATTATTAAAAATCGGTTCATTGATAAAAAGGAGCCTGAACTTACCGTTTTCGTCAATCCGGCTGAGACCTGGATACTTATGACATAACAGGCAGTTGCCGATATCAGCCGCAAAAGAATCGACCGGCATGAAAAATGAGTAAAACAAAAACCACACACAGCAAGAAAAAAATAATCTATAAAATTGTTTTGATACCATACTTTCCCGCACTTGTATTTTTTTAATAAGGTTTCCTTTATTGTTCAGCCCGTCAGCGTTTGAGTTTGTTCTGAAAGGCACCATTTGAACTGCACAGCGAGCGCGTTCCCCGCAGCCGGCTTGTCGGAGCCTGGCGAAGATCCCGATTTGTCGGGGCTGCAGGGTTCTTCAAAACCGGGGTTTAAAACGCAACTTATTTCTCATCGTACAAATAGGAATAGCAATGAATGTGCCAAAACCACAGTGTGGTAGATAGCCCTATAAAAACATGGTGTTATATAATTGATAAGTGTTTTAATATATTCATTTATCCTTAAAAAATGGGTGGAATCACCAAGACTGCCGGTTATTTCACCACACACAGGACTGCTCTACTCCTCGATAT
>JAQYVG010000282.1 GCA_030145595.1 Desulfobacterales bacterium
AGGGCGCCGCAAAGAGCCACCAGCAGGCCGGTGCCGCGCACAAAATCCAGATGAAAAGGGAAAAAGCCGCTGATAATCGGCACAAAGAGGACGCCCCCTCCCACACCGCCAAGTACGGCGAGAATTCCCATGATAAATGTAACGATCAAAAGCACTAACGGCCAGAACCACCAGACATGACCATCTGTTGCAGTTTCAGCTGATGCGTCTGCCAACGCCGGAGCTACCGTCAGTGTCGTTATGAACAAGCACACCAGAAGAATCAACCATAATTTCGTGTTTTTGACCATTCCTTCCTCCATTCATATGGATTACACTGGGAAAAACAAACAATTAGACGGTGATTCATATATTACCCGGAGTTCGATGTCAATTGAAAAAAACGTTGCGATTTGCAACGATTTTGGCTGAAAAATCGAACATGTTTATGGTAGCGGTAGCAACGGGACAGGGAGCTTAAAAAATACTTGTCCGGCTGGCAATTGGATGTTATGGAAACAGGGTTAATTATAAACTAAACTAATCTGTTATAGGTTCAAGGGTTATAATACCTTGAACGCTGAACCGCTAAACCAGATATAAGTACAAGGAGTTAAAATGAAACAACTTAAAAATCTGATTGACCGCATCATCGAACGCGTAAACATTAATCTTAGAGAAACCGGCATGGATGTCGGCCCCTATATTCGTAAATCAGTATATTTAAATCACCTGGTCAAATTCTATTCTATTTACGGATTTTCGCCCCAGCATCCGGTCCTCTTTTCCTTCCGCCGCAGCAACCTGGCCGGCAGTTATTTCTTCGGCAAATGCACGGTGGATCTTTCCGTGGTTTATAAAAGCGACATCCGGGGAGACGAACTAAAGAAAAGAGGGGAAGTCTATCATTTCCAGGGGTCTCCAATTCCCCTGCGTGACGATGAAGTCATCCGCATCAGAGATGCCTGTCTTATCAAGACCCTGGTTCACAATCACTCCCATGACCCGGAAAACCTGGAAACCTTTTTAATACAGAATACGGTCGCTTTGCATTATGCCAACATTCACGGCGCCCCGGTGGAAGGCTGTTTTTTGGGGCCTTTCAGCACCGTTGACCTGACGACACTCTACAATTGTATTATCGGAACATTCGCTTACGTGCAGGTGGGAGAGCTTTCTCACCAGCAAGTGGAGCCCGGTAAGATCTGGGTCAAAAATAAGGATGTGTTCGATTTTAGCTACTGTTTTCCGAAAAAAGTGTTAGACAAATACATAACTCTGGAGCCTGACAAAAAACCGCGGGGGATATTTATCGACTTTGTGGATGCGCGTAAAGCAGATTTTCAAGAGATCTTTGATGTGGTTAACCTCAAAGCATCCATCTCCGTTCCTTCCAATGCCTCTGTAAGCCGCTATGCCTTGGTCAGAGGGGAAAGCCACATCAGTGAGAATGTTCTTGTCGCTCAGCGGGCCTACCTGGAAAACGCCTGGATGGGCAAAGGCGCCAATGCTCAGGAAAACTGTTATATTATCGACTCCCGCCTGGAAGGCAACAACGTGACCGCCCACGGTGTCAAAATCATCCATGCCAGGCTGGGGAAAAACGTTTTTGTGGGGTTTAATTCATTTTTGCGCGGAACACCCGATCATAAGTTAACGATTGGGAAAGGCAGCATCATAGCACCTCACACCATTATCGACCTGGATGAACCTGTGGACATCCCGGCAGGACATCTGGCCTGGGGCTACATCAGAAACAAAAAAGACCTAAAAAATCACAGCATTTCCGCTAAAGAACTCTCCCGGGTGAAAGGCAAGTTTACCCGCGGCGCCATGAAATTTCAGGGTAGCGGCGCCAAATTCGTCAAGACCTTTCAACATCGCATCGACCATATCCTGGAGGCCAACGGCGCCTACTTTGACGGCAAAAACAACAAGGGGCATGCTCAGACAGAACAGGATATTGCCTTTAACATTATCCACCCCTATTCAAAAGGCCGCCTGAAGGGCTTGTATCCATCCATAGATGTCCGCCCGTAGTTTTTTAATGAAACCAAAAGAGATTAAACGTTTTCAAGAGCAACTCATCGGGTGGTATCAGAAGCATCATCGCAAGCTCCCTTGGCGTGAAACCGGCGATCCTTACCGTATCTGGGTTTCCGAGGTCATGTTGCAGCAAACTCAGACAAATACGGTACTGCCTTATTATCGAAAATTTTTTATTCGTTTCCCGAATCTTACGCTTCTGGCAGAATCTGACTTGCAGGACCTTCTCAAGGTCTGGGAAGGGCTGGGGTATTATGCACGCGCCCGCCATCTACATCGGGCGGCCAATATTATTTTGGCAGAATACGGCGGAAACGTTCCCGATACCTGGGAGGCAATTCGAAAACTGCCGGGAGTGGGTGATTACATTGGTGCTGCGGTGTTGAGTATCGCTTTTAATAAGCCGTACGCCGTCGTAGACGGAAATGTCAAACGGCTCCTGGCCCGGCTTTTCGAAGTTGATGCACCGGTAAACAAATCCTCTTCATATAGACTCTTCAAGGAGAAGGCGGATAGCTTGTTATTCCACTGCAAACCCGGAGTCTTTAATCAGGCGATGATGGAGCTGGGCGCCATGGTTTGCAAGCCGGGACAGCCGGTTTGCGGCATCTGTCCGCTCATTTTTCATTGCCAGGCCTATCAAAAAAAAAGCATATCCGAGTATCCGCAGCGGACTCGGAGGCCGCCCTCGCCGGTGCACCATATCGCCGTGGGTGTGGTTTACAAAAACAATCACATGCTCATCACCCAACGGAAACCCGAAGGGTTGCTGGGAGGATTATGGGAATTTCCGGGGGGCAGGGTCAAAAAGAATGAAAGCCCTGAGTCGGCCTGCATTAGAGAAATCAAGGAAGAAGTTAATCTGAAAGTTCAAATTGATGCGTACATCACCCGCGTTAAACATGCGTATACGCATTTTAAAATTATCATGGATGTCTTCACCTGCCGCTACCTTTCCTGTAAAGTAAAATTAGACGGCCCGGTCGATTATCGCTGGATAACACCGCCTGAGATCGATCAGTATCCGTTTCCAAAAGCCAATCACAAATTTTTCCCTTTGCTTTGGCCACATATTCAAAAACTGAAAAAGAAGCGTTAATCAGTGGAACAATAAAATCGTGTTGCGATTTTATGAAACGCGGCTATGCCGCTCTGATTGGGAAAGGCAGCATCATAGCGCCTCACACCATCATCGACCTGGATGAACCTTTAGACATCCCGGAGTTTTCCAGTGGCTGAACACCCACCCGCACAAAGCGATTTGATCCTATACCGCACTGAAGACGGCCAAACCCGCATCGAGGTCCGTCTGGCCGATGAAACCGTGTGGATGACCCAGACGGCTATGGCCGAACTCTATCAGGGTACCAAGCAGAATATCAGCCTGCATCTGAAAAACATTTTTGCCGATAGAGAGTTGCAGAAGGATCGAGTTGTCAAGGAATACTTGACAACTGCCGCAGACGGCAAAAAATACCAAACCAAGTTCTATAACCTGGAAGCCAAAAAAGAGGCCCTCACCGATGAGGCCGAGTTGAAAAAGTATCTGGAGGGCGAAAAGACTAAAATAAAATAATTGTACCCTTATGATTTAAAGTTGTTTGCTTATTTATGAACATACCGGAATCCCTACCGCAAAAAAGCATGAGGGGTTACGGCACGTTCTGCACGAACGTCCCGTAAGTAGTCACGCATGCTGCGGTTTGAGTACTAACGTGATCCAATAGAGGAGGACGCGACTCACGCTTCGCCGATAATCAGCGTCGTACTCGTCAAGGTAGGCGTTTTCGCCGTAGAAAAACATCCACGAGTCTTGTGCGTAATAGACTAATCGATGGATGACGTGGGGATCCAGGAAAAACAAGAGGCACACATACGCCACCTTCCTCAATGTCAGCCTGACTTTCACGGCTTGGAAATGCTGCCGGTCTCTGACTCCGGTCAGCCGATAGTCTTCCGTCTTGTCATCGACGTTCAAGACATCAAACCAAGGTTTGCAGAGTTTAAGTGGTCCCTCATCCACGAACGGATAGTGTCCTGAATACAACTTATCCATGAAGTAGGCATGGAAGTAAAATTTCCAGTCCCGTGGTCTGCGGGTCTGATGGAGACAAGAAATAAACACGCGCTTCGATTTTGAATCCTTGTTCATCAGCTTGCTGGTCAGAAAGCACATGTCCGAGTAGATCTGTTCTTGCTTCTTGATGTTCCGCCGATCCTCCATGCTGACATAGTGTTCGACCGTATCCATGAACGTGACCGCATCGAATCGGCCATCGAGCGCTTTCTGGAAATCGGGGTTGGTCAGAATGTTTTTCCAATTTGTGACGT
>JAQYVG010000283.1 GCA_030145595.1 Desulfobacterales bacterium
GATCAGACGATTATAGAGGATGAACCGTATCCCATAAATTGGCATGACTGGTTCAATCTGGATGATGATGGTGAAATACAGGAAATAAGGATAAAGACCGACATTAAGAAAGATGAGCTCCGTATCGATCACCACAATCTCCAGGAGGAGGCGAAGATATACCTTGATGGCGTCCTGTCCCTCACCATATTGCCGGATGTGAAACTGGTGGTATTGAAAGTTGAGTTCAACAGGTTTGAAGCTATCTCAAGTCTTGGCAAGGAGGTTGTTGCAAGAGGTACTGATTGGGAGGTTACGACATATGAAGGCGTAAAGTTATCGGGCAAAGATTCGGAAAAGCATATTAAGATCACCAATCTTGGGGATCCAACGAATGTAAAACTGGTGGTTGGTGGCAGCATAATATTTGACGATGAACCATTACCTCTAAATTGGAAAAACCGGCACTTCATTGTTGATGGTGAAAGGCAGGATATGTCCAATGACCCGCATGGCCGGCACAACGAAAGTCTTTACATTCACTGTAAAAGATTAACCGAAGATGCAAAGCTCTACCTCGACGGCGAGCTGGTTCTTGAAATATTGCCCCCACCGGATATTGAAGTGCGTATAACAGGAGAGATAGAGTTTGACAGTGGTCCCGCAACATTTGACGGTTCCTTCTCGGGCGCAGCAGAGATAGAGCTCAAAGGCAAGATACCTTCCCATTACGATATAGATAAAACCTACCAGCGGATTAACACCTCAGGTGCACCCGGACTCGAAATAGATGATATCTTCGGTGATTTTCAGGTAGTGGATTTCACTGAAGGGTATGACAGCTATCGGATAACCACGCTTGAGTTCAGCTATCAGGGAAGCGGAGAAGAAGAAATAAAATTCTATACCGATTCTCATCAAGAGCATCTCATCTCTACCTTTAATGTCTACCCCGGAGACATCTTCTCGGTGGATGTGGCCGGCATTGAAAATGAGAAGATATATATCCGGGACACCCACAAGCATAAAGACATTCATTTAGCCGGGAAAAAGATGGTTGAGAATGGGGATGTCTATCTTGAATGCGCTGTGATTGACATAACCAAGATACCACAGGGGCCTCCGCACTACATAGATCTGACACTCGAGTATATCAGCGTTGCCCGGGAACCTGTTTTGATAAAAGCTTATGACGGAAAATGGCAGGAAGTAATCGATACTTATGAGGTGAATCCTACCTTTGAACCAACACTTATAATAAACGGGCATGAACTGCATGAAGGGCATTTTGGAGAAAACCTTGTCCTTGAATATTTTAGACAGGATTAATTCCGGTAACGAGCCGAAATGTTTATGATAAAGATGAAGAAAATAAGGCAACTACCCCTCATTACCATTGTGATAACTGTTCTTGCGGGATTGCCCGTCAATACTTTGGCTGACAGAAATTCCATTGACCCGAAAATCCGCTTCGAACAAGCCGCCGCAAAATTGCAAAAACAGGATCATTCCTGTCTGATTTCTGCCCAATCTGTCTTACAAAGATTAAAACTGGGGAAGAAGATCATGCTGGTCGATATTCGTAATCAAGAGGAGTTTGCAAAGTTAAGCATACCCGGTGCCATCAACATTCCGCTGCATTTTGTCAAATCCAAGGCTTTTTTAAAGCCCAGGCCTCTTATCCTTGTCGATGACGGCTATTTTGACAGGCAAACAGAAGAGACGTGCAAGGCATTACGTCATGAAGGCTTTAAGGTTTCTATTCTCAGCGGCGGCTTAATCTCCTGGTATCGCCAAGGCGGTCCTGTTAAAGGCGACCTTCTGGCCCTGAACAGATACAAAAACATTTCTCCTTTAAGGTTTTACCAGGAAAAAGACCGCAAAGACCAAATCATTATCGATGTCTCTGAAAAACAACATACAGAATCAATGCAATTAATGCCCGGCGCAAAGCATATGCCGGTTCAAGTCAGTTCGCAAACAGCTGTTTCACAAACTGAAAAATCGATTTTAAAACAAAATATCAATCCTTTTTTTCCCGTTATCATTTTCAATCAGACCGGGGAGCAGTATGAGGCCATTGAAAACATAATCAAAAAGGCAGGTTTTAAAAACGTTTATTTTTTAAATGGCGGCCTGAAAGGATACCAGAAGTTTTTAAAGCATCTGGCCCTTTCCCGGCAGCCAAGAGAGAGCCGCATAAAGGCCGCCAATAGATGCGGAAACTGCGGACCGCAAAAAGCAAAAGAATAATGAACAAAGAAATCGTTAAAAGAAATTATATTAAGCTTTTAAAGGATATCAAGCAACGGATACATTCCGCCCAATACGAGGCATTAAAAACTGTTAATAGAGAGCTTGTCCGTCTCTACTGGGATATAGGCCAAATGATCGTAGAACGGCAAAAAGGCCAAAATTGGGGAAAGTCAATCGTAACCCGGCTTGCTAGTGATCTACAATCGGAATTTCCCGGAATTAAAGGTTATTCAACGCAGAACTTATGGTATATGCGCCAATTTTGTCTAACTTATCGTGATAATCAAAAACTCCAACCACTGGTTGGAGAAATCGGGTGGAGCCATAACATTATTATTATGAGTAAGTGCAAAGACGATTTGCAGCGTGAATTTTATATCCGCTCCACCCGCAAATTCGGCTGGTCGAAAAATGTTCTGATCCATCAAATCGAAAATCAAACCTATGAAAAAACGCTCCTCAACCAAACTAATTTTGATCAGACAGTGCCTGAAAGTATCCAAAACCAAGCAAAACTGGCCGTAAGAGACGATTATTTATTCGATTTTTTGGAGCTAGGCGAAAGGCATAGTGAACACGAACTGGAACGGGCCATTATTACAAAGATCGAAAGATTTTTACGAGAGATGGGCGGCATGTTTGCCTTTCTTGGTAGTCAGTACCGTCTTGAGATCAATAACGAAGAGTATTTTATCGATCTTTTGCTGTACCACCGAGCACTGAAGTGTCTTGTGGCGATTGATCTTAAAGTCGGCAAATTTATTCCTGAACATATCGGCAAGATGCAATTTTATCTTGCGGTGATTGATGACAAGGTCAGGATGGCGGAAGAAAACTCTTCCATTGGAATAATTCTCTGTAAAACTAAGGACAAGACCATCGTTGAGTACGCCCTGCGGGAATCGAACAAACCGATAGGTGTAGCAGAATATAAGATTGTAAAAACCTTGCCGGATGAAATGAAAAACCTGCTGCCGACATCCGAGCAGATTGAACATCTCCTAAAGGAGATATAGAGAAATAATTGTCATTAAAATACAATGGACAACTGACAACGAACAACGGACACAACCTACTTTCGTGCTTTCGTGATGAAATAAAACCATTGGAGAGGAATAATGAGTACAAACAGTCTTCCTACTATTAACGCCCTTACTCATCCAGAGCGAATCCGCATATCAAACTCGTCCAAGCATTCTGGAAAATCAGCACGGTTTCTGCTGAGGCTGTTTCTGCTGGTTATATTCCTGTTTTCCTTTCCATTGGTTTCTTTTGCTGCAACAAATGTCAGCGGACACATCACATCAGACACCACTTGGACCCTGGCCGGCAGCCCCTATATTGTTACCGGCGATGTAACGGTTCGGCATTCCAATTTTCGAGGTCCAGTGGCCACTTTAACGATAGAGCCTGGGGTCGTTGTGCGATTTAATCCCGGGATCGGACTTTATATCGGATACTCCTATTATTACGCTTATTACGGCGCGCTTTCCGCCCAGGGCACGGCAGAATCGCCCATAATCTTTACCTCCAATGCCGCATCTCCGGCCCCCGGCGACTGGAAGGGGATCTATTTTAAGGCTGCCACCAATGATGCTGCAAGCATTATAGAACACTGCGTGGTGGAGTATGGGGGACATTCTCATAATTCTAATATATACTCTACCAACGCCAACCCTACAATTAAGAATAGCACCATCCGTTACAGCAGTAGCAATGGCATTTATCTCAACGGATCATCCAACCCGACTATTGGCGGTAATGAAGAGAGCGTAAATTTTATTATCGAGAATGGCGCCTACGGCATCTACTCTGATGACGTCAGACCTTTCCCTGTGATCAGCCACAACACCGTTTCGGATAACGGATCCTATGCCATCCGCGTAGGGGCCATGATGAATAATGTTAGTAGCAACATTTGTTCAGGAAATGGTGTAGACGGTATTGAGGTGCTGGGAGAACATGTCACTGCCAATTCAACCTGGAAGATAAACTCAGTACCCTACGTGGTCACTGGCGATGTAACGGTTCGGCATTCCAATTTTCGAGGTCCAGTGGCCACTTTAACGATAGAGCCTGGGGTCGTTGTGCG
>JAQYVG010000284.1 GCA_030145595.1 Desulfobacterales bacterium
ATATCCCCTTCCAGGGGTAACCCAAAGCCTGGCCCTCTGGGCCAGGATATTTACTGAAACTGTGCAAAAACCTATTTCAAGTGAGATATGAAGAACGTAAATTCCAGATATCTTGCAACTATCTACTTTCACACAAATTGTGATACGATATTAGCTTATCTAAAAAATTGTATTCCATCTATTTCTGGCACACTTTGCCATTGTATCCACCTTAATATTTCAGATATCATAATTGAAGGTTGTAAAATCAAGGAAGTCCTGATTTTGGTTGGTGTCAAACTATCTTCGTCCATCGACACCTAAAGGCTGCTACAGTTCAAACAATTGGGAGGAACTTCACCTTTTAGCTCGGCAAGCAGGTTTTCTGCTGCCATTAAAGCCATCTTCGTACGGGTTTCATTTTTGATTTCAAACAATGGGTTTAACTTATCAGTTTTTTGATTTCGTCTAAAAGCGGTGGTTTTAATTCCCGCCATTGCGGCTTGATGGCACTCTCTGCATGCCAGGTAAATTCGACCGCCTCGAATTTTTCCAGTATGACATGCTCGCTGTCCACGCCATATTTACTCTCGGGATAATATTCAACCCATAACGTGCGCTGGGGATTGAGTTTAAATTCTTTTACGACCTGAGTGGCAATATGACTGGTACAACTTTTAACTGACATTTTGCTGCCGGGTGCATCAGTAACTATAACGATAGTACTGAACAAATACGACGGGCTTTTTGCACCTGTCTCTTTCAGATCATATATCCGCAGCCGGCACTTTCCGCTGCCAAGGCTGAGCCTGCCGCCCCACCCGCTCCATTCAAAGATGTCATCGTGTATCAGCATAAGGTCCTCACTTTGCTTTGGTCCTGAAAAACCTGGTCTTTGGGCCAGGCCGGAGATACTTGGCTTTGCCGAAATAAATTGATAAAAAAATAGAAGCACGAAATCCGAAATACGAAACAAACTCTAATGACCAAAATTCTAATGTTCCAAACAAATTCACCGTTATGCAACGAATACTTTCTTTCTTGTTTTGAGCATTTGAGCATTCGAATTTAAGATTTGTTTCGGATTTCGATATTCGAATTTCGGATTTAATCCGTTCAACAGTAAAATATCCCCTTCCAGGGGTAACCCAAAGCCTAACCCTATGGACCAGAATATTTACTCTGTAGACTATAATACAAGATACGATCAATATCGAGAAAATTTGGTCGATACGCTTAAAAAGGGTCTCAAAGGGCCATTTATGGATGGACACTAATGCCGGGTCAGCTCTCCATAAATACGCAGCAGTTTGTCAGGCAGTTCACGGACATCGGATATGACATTGTGACGCACGTCTCCGAAAAGATCATCAAGTTTAGGGTCTGATGCCATATTAACTGTGATGGCATGGGTGTAAATGTCTTTGGAATGTGCTTCGAAGATGGCTTTGCCGGTGTCTAAAATGGCATAGTCTCGTTTGTAGTCAACATCGTTTGGAAAACCATCGCCTAAAATGATCAGCAAACGAACTTTTGCAGCCATCTTCTCCAGCTGGCAGGTCGCATGCCGGATGGCACCCCCCATCCGGGTGCTGCGTTGTGGAGCAATGGCATTGATGCGTTGTTTAACGGTATCATTCATGGTTTCATCAAATCCCTTGACACGAAAGTAATCAACCCCCAGGCGGCCGGTACCGGAAAATCCGGCAATGGCAAAAGCGTCTCCCACAACTTCAAGAGCTTCACAGAACAGGACGATGGCTTCTTTTTCAACGTCCAACACCGTTGTTTGCGAGCCGTTCACGGTGTTGGCGGTTGAGCGCGAAAGATCGACCAAAAGCAGCACGGCAACATCGCGCACTTGTTTGATGCGCTTGATATAGAGCCGATCAGAGGGTATTCTGCCTGCTTTTTTATCCATGGCAAAATCCAAAAGCGCCCGGTAATCGAACTCATCCCCTTCGACCCACTGTCGTAATCTGACAAGGCCCTCGGGCTTTAAAAGTTCAAAGGCATAGCGGATGATTTTTATCAATCCTTTGTGTTTTGTGAGGGTATTGCAGTAAAAATCGCCCTCGGCCATGGGTAAATTTCTATCCAGCACCCTCACGTGAGCTGCAAGATAATCCTGCAGGCTGCAGTCCCATTCGGGGTACCAGAAAACAGGCCCGGTGACGTCATCGCCGACAACCGACACCGGATCACGGGGGGCAAAGATTTTGGAAAGATCGAGCCAAGACAGGTCCACGGTTTGTTGAAAATATTGTGCGCCGGCCTCTTGATCTTTTTTAGGGCTAAGGATCATCGCCTGAATGTCTTCACGTGTAATGGAACCATTTGCGGTGATCAGGTGCCGACGGATGTCCGATTTATAAACCCGCAGTTCTTTGTCTTTAAGCTGATCTTGCAATTTGGCTGCAATTTGCTCAAAATGTCGGTAGGTTGAGAAAAAAAGATCGGGTCTTAACCTGCGGCCGAACGGCGTCGGCATCGACTCGTAACATTCTTTTAGCCTTTTGTCCGGTGCGGTTTGCTGTAAAAGCC
Organism: Desulfobacterales bacterium; assembly: GCA_030145595.1. Taxonomy (GTDB): domain Bacteria; phylum Desulfobacterota; class Desulfobacteria; order Desulfobacterales; family UBA11574; genus Desulfatibia_A. Next base: position 2,524 of record JAQYVG010000284.1, read on the forward strand.
TCTCTATATCCTTATAGCCGGCAGCTACCATTTCAGCACAGGTCTCCACCGTATCATCGACAGCTATGGCCTCTTCAAACCGTGCCAAAATCTTAGCGGCGTGATCGATAAGTACTTTTTCGACGTCCAGCTTTTTTTGAACATCAATCTCAAGGGCGATCCACAGATACAGAAGAGTAACGAGGCCCACAGGTGTTGCCGTATTCAACATGCGCATGGCTTCGCGGCGCAGCAGGGGCAATGTTTGCCGGACAAGGCCCGGATATAGTTTGCCGAGCATGATCTTAAGGCGGCCGTGTTCGAAAACGGTAAAAAGGTCGGCAGCCAGCTCCGGGACCGGAAATAAATTAAAAAAACGCTCAAGATCGGACAGGTCTTTTTGATTGTTGATTGACGGAGCGAAGCGTAGATCCCGATTTGTCGGGGATGATTGTTGATTTTGGACCAAATCGGGCGCTATATTCAACGCATTCAAATCCGCAATCGACCGGCAGCGTTCCAAAGCTTTTTCCAGGTCAAAGTCGAAGGTGCTGCATTCATAAAGACCGGCTTCCAGCCTGGTGAGGCATTTGAAAAGATTTATGTTTTCTTCCTTGCTGGGAAACGTGCTGATCTCAGCGGGCAGATAAATAAATTTGCCGTCTGAACACGCCAGGGCTGTTTCTCTGCCCGTTTTTAACAATGCTTCCGGCAGATCCGACAGCGGACGTACGGATATTGCCAGGCCGGTACGAGCACGCACGTAACGGTTCAACTGTGCCTGAACATGTGAAAAAGGAACAACCACCTGCATCTGTGCGAAAGTATCAGCACCAAGCTTCGATTCCAGCGACAGAAATTTTGCCGCCGACTTGCGGCTGCGCTTCAGCTTATCGAGACCAAGCGATACAAAGCGGTTTAAAGCCTCTTTGGAAAGCAGATGCAGCCCTTTTTCAAGGCCGTCTAAAAAGGAGTCGGTCAGACGAACATCGGTCTTGACGACGCGCCGTAATTGCTTAATTTGCCATATACGCCTTAAAGGGGCAAAGCCGAGTACGGCTCTGGGCAGGATGTGCGCAAAATGCTGGCACTGAACATAGGACAGCTCTTCGGCAAAAGTATCGGCCAGCAGCTTAAGGTAAGCGGATGCCGATTCAAGGTCTTGGGAGTTTAATAACTCCGACAATGCTTCGAGGGGATCTTTGAGGGTATAGGAACCCTTGGTTTGCATAACGTCAAGGGTGTGTAGAAAATGTCTAAGAAGCCGGCTGTCGCCGTATTTGCACACCGGCACCAGATGGGTCGCCATGATCCGTCCCATGGTCGGCCCTTTGCGGCCGAATTCGCGAACCAGATCACGGTATTGCGCGATCATCTGCGCGTCGGCTTCACCGCTAAGGCCGGCATAACCTAAGGCCACCTCCTGACCGAAAGATATCTCTTCGGCCAGCGCCCACAGGGTCTCGTCTACTAAAAGGGCGATATCTTCCAAAGGAACCGGAGCGGCTTTTTGGTCCAGCAAAGTTTTAACATTTGCAGCCAGATCCGGATCGGCAATTGCCAGCTGTTTGAGATGATCATTGTAATTGGTCATAATAACCAGTTGTCAGTGATCCCGTCTTCGCCAAGGCTACGCCGGGCAAGCAGGAATCAGTGATTAGTAACCAGCATCCAAGGACCAGTGAACAGTAAGCAGTATGCAGTCATCAGTGTTCAGGAATCAGTAACCAGCATCCAGCATCCAGTAACTAAAATATGTCTTCAACCAAATCGCTAAGCGTTTCCTGCAGCCGGGCATCATCGGTCAGCGGCAGGCA
>JAQYVG010000285.1 GCA_030145595.1 Desulfobacterales bacterium
GGGTGGCTGACTAGACCTTACCCGCGAGGGCTTCAGTTTCCCTCACAACATCGAACCAGCGCCAGGTTCGAACCGTGCTTTCGTGATTATTTTTTAAACTTTTCACCTATAAAGATTACAAAATTCACAATAAAGATAAAATATGTTGAAAATAGCTGCGAATGTAATTTCAGGGATTATATCCCATGCCAAAAATGAAGCGCCTATCGAAGCCTGCGGCTACCTTGCTGCCAGAAAAGGTGTTATCGTGCAGCAATACAAAATGAAAAATATGGATGCCTCGCCAGTACACTATGCCCTTGATCCCGAGGAGCAGTTTCAAGCGCTGCGAGACATGCGGAAAAATGGGCTCAAACTTGCGGCGGTATATCACAGCCATCCGACGACATCGCCGCTTCCATCCCGGGAGGACATCCGATTGGCCTATGACCAGGAGGTAAGCTATGTAATCGTTTCTCTGGCCAACGGCACGGAGACTCTTAATTCTTTTAAAATACGCGACAACCAGGTCGAGCCTCAAAAGATAGACATTGTTCACAAGCCGTCGGGCAGCCGCAGCGGTGTTCAAGGACATGCGGTATTCTACGAAATACCGCCAACCCTGGAAGCCGAAATAGACGACCTGGAGGCCCAAATTCACCGATTTAAAAATGGAAAAATCACCGCCAGGGAATTAAGAGCGCGCCGCGTACCCTTTGGGGTCTATGCGCAACGCACCGCCGGCACCTTCATGATCCGTCTGCGGGTAACCGGCGGCTGCGTGACGCCCTTTCAGTTTAAAACTATTGCCGGTCTGGCTGCTAAATACGGGAGCAATGCGGTTCATATCACTACCCGGCAGGCGCTCCAGATACATGACGTGGCCCTGGAAAACCTTACCGCGGTCATCCGGCAGCTCCATGAAGTCGGCCTGTCCACCAGGGGCGGCGGCGGCAATACGGTACGCAATATTATGGCTTCTTGGGACGCCGGAATAACTGCAGATGAGGTCTTTGATGTTACCCCGTACGCCCTTTCCCTGACCAGCCGCCTGATTGCCGAGCCTGACTCCTGGCTTGTACCCCGCAAATTCAAGATATCTTTTTCCAATTCCGCAGAGGACAATGCCGGCGCCACCTTAAATGATCTGGGTTTTATTGCCCACATTAAAAACGGCCGAAAGGGGTTCAGAGTCTATGTTGCCGGCGGCATGGGATTAAAGCCCCGGGTCGGGAATCTGTTGCACGATTTTCTTCCGGCAGAGCAAACCTACCTGGCGGCAGCCGCCGTGAAACGACTTTTTTCAAAGTATGGCAACCGCAGAAACAAGCATGCCGCCCGGCTGCGGTTTCTCTGGAAAAAGCTTGGCAAAGACAAGTTTGTCGAACTGTATCATCAGGAGTTCGAAGAACTGCAAAAGCAGCCGGTAGAACCATTTATTGTTTCTCAAATAGAGAATAAACCGCAACCGGACATATCCCTTGAACCGGTTGAGAAACAGTCGCCCGATTTTTACCTCTGGAAACAGCGGTATGTAAAGAAGCAGAAACAGACGGGATTATACTCTGTTTTGGTACCAATACTTCTTGGAGACCTCAAAAGTGAAGATGCCGTCACGCTGGCCGATTTTCTAAGTAACTTTGGTGAAAATATCGTGCGGTGCACTATTTCGCAAAATCTTAATATCAGAAACATCCCGGGTGAATATTTAGGCAATGTGTATCAAGTGGTTGCCGCCATAACCGATTTGTCAACCCGGCCGCAGTTCATGGCAAATTGCATCGCCTGCGCCGGGGCGGATACCTGCACCCTCGGCATCTGTCTTTCCCGTGGCGCCATGCGTGCCATTGACAGAAAGCTTAAACACTCCAAGATAAATCTTGATGATATCAATAATCTGAAACTGCACATTTCCGGATGTCCTGATACCTGCGGGCTGCACATGTCGGCGGATATAGGGTTTCAAGGCAAGGGCTCACGCAAAAATCAAATTGTGTATCCGGCTTATAACATTGTTGCCGGCGCAGTCACCCGGGACGGGCACTCACGCCTGGCACGTAAAATTGATATGATCAGCGCCCGCGATCTCCCTGACTTTGTTGTCGAATTTTTGGATCTATATCTTTTAAAAAAGGACAAATATGCTTCGTTCGCAGCCTACATCGACGATTGCGGCCAGCAGGATATCAAAAACATCTGCGATCGCTACCGCGACATCCCGGATTTTGACCAAGACAAATATTACTATTTCGACTGGGGTGCCAGGGATGTTTTTTCAATTGTCGGTATGGGTATGGGGGAATGTTCCGCCGGCCTGTTTGATCTCATCGATGTTGACCGTGATATCATTAAAAAGAAGCAAAACGAGATAAAATCGCTTACCAACAGTGATAAAATCAACGCAGCAATATATAGCATCACCCTGTCGTCTGCACGCATGCTATTAATTACACGCGGTGTTGAAGCCCGGTCGGACCATGAAGTGTTACATGAATTCGGCAAACATTTTATCGAAGCCGGACTGGTGGATGCACGCTTTAAAAAGCTGATTGCGGCCGCACAAAGCCGGGACTTTGAACAATTGCGCAAATTAGAGCATCAAGTCCGTGAACTGGCGTCTGCCATGGAGGCATTGTATGCGTCCATGGATGATTCCCTTGGTTTTCCTGCTGAAAAAGAAGCCCAAATAAAAGAGCGCAACCTCGTCGAAAGTGTTGCAGATGACGGCAATGAAGTATTCAGAGATTATCGCAAAGTTGCCTGCCCCATGAATTTTGTCAAGGTAAAACTCGACCTGGCCGCGATGACAACCGGACAACTGCTAAAGGTCCTGTTAGACGATGGAGAACCCATCGAAAATGTCCCCAGGTCCGTAGCCGATGAAGGCCATGCAATCGTTGAGCAGCAAAAAGAAGGTGATCACTGGTCAATACTCATAAAAAAAGGATAGCCGAAAAATAATTGCAGTTCTGACTTCCTCATGCTATTTCTAAAGGCATCTGCCAAATATCATTTGAAGATTGCATGAAAATAAAGGGTGTACCGCCTTGCGCATAAAATTAAACCGTTTCCTTACGTCAGAGCTATTCATATCTTTCCTTTATCGATTTGCTCGAGCCTATGCATGGACATTGCGTCTAAAGATTGAAAACGAAAACGAGTGGATGGATTATCTAAAAAATGGGGGTACCGTGTTGATTTGCGTTTGGCACCAACAATTTTTTAGTGGTATTCGCCATTTCCGAAATTACAAAAAGTTCAACCCCGGCATCATGATCAGCCGGAGCAAAGATGGAGAAATTGTCGCCGGTATTGCTAAGCGGGCCGGCTGGCATCCGGTTCGCGGCTCATCTTCAAGAGGTGGAAGGGAAGCTTTAAAAAATATGATTGCCAACTTAAAAAAGACAAAACTTGCAGCGCACATTGTTGACGGCCCGCTGGGGCCTTTAGGCAAAGTCAAGGCTGGTGCAATCCGTTTAGCGCATGCTGCCGATGCCGCCATTGTTCCTCTTTGTGTTTATGCTGAAAATGGATGGCATTTTAACAGCTGGGATAAATTTTTGCTTCCAAAACCCTTTTCCAAAGTGTTGCTTCGTTTTGGGAAAATGATCAAGTTTGATAAGGTGAAAGATGAAGAGGCCTTTGAAAAACAACGAATGCAACTTGAGGAAGTTATGCTTCCCGCACTAAAACCTTAGAGATCAAATGTATTTATGGGCACTGGTATACGTGTATTTTTTGTTAATGAAGATGAGACTTTAAAGCGTATTCACCTGGCACGGTACGAACGACTGCTCGGGGCTGACCCCGAAGTACGCTTTCAAGAATATGCCGGCAAAAGGGTACGATATGCCCTGGCAACTCTGGAATTTGTTAGTCGAAAGCCTGTAGAAATAGTTTCTATTCAATATTCCATCCTATCTTTCGATTCATCCGGTCGCATTGATGTCGGGGAGTTGGAAAAAGAAATGAAGCTTGGGTTTAAAATGCTGCAGCCCGCAACTGCAGATCTTGATTCTTCCAATGTTATAAATGCCAAAAACCGTTTTGCTATGAAACGTTATCACGATCAATACACTTGGACGCCAAGCTCTGACGTTGAAAGGGCTGTCGTAGAAGCTATATTCGGCGAGAGGTAACAAATCGTAGCCCTGCTTAGATCCAGCAATTCAGCTTGGGGAAGTTTCGTAAAATCGTAACACCCGAGTCTTGCAAGCGTCGAGTTTGCCGCAGATACAAGGCGCAGGGCATGCAGCTGTAGTGTACTACCGCAAATGCCCTGCAACGCAGTAGATGAGAAAACCTTGCAAAAGCATTGAGCAAGGTT
>JAQYVG010000286.1 GCA_030145595.1 Desulfobacterales bacterium
TGCCCGCTTGTCCCGCATGTATTTGGCGGGGAGGCGTACTTTAGTACGTCGAGGGCGGAAACCCGCGGAGAACGCCGTTCATCGGAAAAATAGCCATTTATGGATGGAAACTAATTGAGGATATCTTTATTATCTTCATCATCGCTTTTATCTCCTGCCGCCCGGCAGGCATCTCGCATTCACGTTTGAATGCCAAGTTTGGGCAGGATATAGAGTTGCAGAAGGAAATAGCAACCGATTAATATCAGAAAAATAATTGTTATTTTCATCAAACCTCCTTTTAAGCTGTTTTAATCTATTCCTTTCGCGCTCCGTACGGCCCGGGCATGGAAAAAACAGGTGAAATCCTGCCACCATACAAAGCCAAATTCTACGTCCGCGTACCAGGCCGCAACATAGGATTTTTTATCCGCGCTCCAGATTCTCTGTTTGTCAGGGTCAAACACGGGTTCCAGGCAAAACTGGTATGGATCCAAGTTCTCAATGAACAGAGACATGAGTTCGTTCACAGTGGGGAGCCGCCAGTCTGAAAACCCGGCAAAGATCTTTGCGTTCAACGAGTTAACGTAGTCTTGCGCCTCGTTCCAGGTCCCCGGATAGGGTGACCCTCCTTGCTCCCACAGAAGATTTGTGGCCACATCCAAGATTGTGCCGTCTGCTTTATCCCTGAGGACGCCGGAGACCGGATTTTTAGGCCGCCATAACTCGTCCGCCTCAAAAAAATCCCTTGCGCGTTTAAGGCCGGTCTTGATCGGCACAGATCGTAGCGTAGCGGAACCTGCAGCCCGGCGCAATTTTTTCGGTAAAGATTCTTCCTCGATCAGGATGCAGGTTTTGGCCTTTTTATCCTCCCAGGCTGCGGCCAGCAGGTCCAGCTCGGCCAGCATGTTGCCTGCGCTTGTAAACCTTGCCTTTCGATCGGGGTGCGTGGCTTTCTTCAAGAAGCGCTCCCACTCTTTGTCCAGTTCCGGATTGATGTCGGCAGCAACCTTGTTTTCATCAGGCAGGCTGCCAGTCAGCATGCGGAAAAGCGTGATGCCCACTGAGTAAAGGTCGGAGCGCTCATCTGCCTGGTTAGGATTCTCCTCCTGTTCGGGAGCAGAGTAATAAGGCGTTCCCACTTTGATCGTATCAGGCCCGCCCAACTCTTCTCCTCGCAGCTTGGAGACCCCGAAATCAATCATCTTGACCACACCTTCGTCCGTAAGCATCATGTTGAAGGGCTTCACATCCATGTGGATGATTCCGGCGTGATGAAGTCGGGCCAGAGCTGCCAGGGCTTGCCGCGTGTACTGAATGGAGGCATCAATGGAAAGCGTCCTGGAAGGCGCATCCTCATAAGTTTCTCCGATTACGGTACCCAGATTGTTGCAATAATATTCCATTACAAAAAAAGGCCTGCCGTTGTGCGTGTCCAGGTCCCAGACTTCTGCAATGTTGGGGTGCCTGAGGCGCGCCATGGTGACGGCCTCCTTCATAAACTGCCGTCGAACTTCCTTTATCCCCAGGATGTTCACCAAAACCTGGCGCGGTTGGCAAACCTTTAAAGCCACGATTTTCTCCGTGTTGGGTATGGCGGCCTTATAGACCATGCCCATACCCCCTCTGCCAAGCAGTCCCTTGACTGTGTATTTGCCGAATTTCTTCACCGGTTCCTCAATTCACCAAAGCCTGTCTGCGTGGGCCTTGGGGAGACCAATCGCAATGATCTTCTCTGCGGTCTTTCTGATGTCATAAGGCACAAATCGCACTTCAAGTGTGCGGGTTTTACTCTCCCAGATTACATATTTCGCATTATCGTTTCCGTCTCTGGGCTGACCCACGCTGCCCACATTGACAATGTATTTACTTTCTGCGGCCAGGGTTTGGATTCCTTCAGAGAGGCGGGCCTTGCTAACCCGTCCGTTTGTGTAGGAGATTAAACGCAGTTCGTGGGTATGCCCGACCATACAAAGATCGTATTCCATCTTTTTAAAGATTTTGGGAAGCTGGGTCCGGGAAAACTGAAATAGATAGGTACTGACACTGTCAGGCGGAAAACCGTGCACCAGGAGGCAACCGTTGACAAACATATTTGTAGGCAGTGTTTTCAAATAAGCCAGAGATTCTTGGGACAAGAACTTCTCGGTCAGCAGCAAAGAACGTTTTGCTAGCGGATTGAAACCGTGTAGCTTGTCTTTGTCCACAAGACCCAATTCGTGATTACCCATGAGCGAGGGTATATTCCGGGACCGCAGAAGTTTAACAGCCTGATCGGGCTCGGGGCCGTAGCCAATGTTGTCCCCAAGGCACACAACCGTTTCAATGCCTTTAAAGTCGATATCCGCCAGCACCTCTTTTAACGCCTCAAGATTACCATGTATGTCGGAAATTACGGCCAGCTTCACTTTTAAGTTTCCGCCTCCTGATCGTTATTATCGCAAGTAATTTGAGGGGCGTCCCGCTTTTTCCTCGACGGGCAACTTATCATCGAATAGACGTCCCCAAGGTCCCCGAAAATCTATCGGGTAAGCTGAAATGCTATCCATATGCCAAGTATTCCACCAGCACCGCTTCCAAGCAGCGAGGCCAGTGAAAACCCATCAGCTCCCAGTAAACCAGGTAAATACCCTCCTGCAAAGGAGCCGATAATCATTCCAAACATAATCATTACTTTTCGTGACATATTTGTTACCAGGATAAATGCATACAATCATCAACTAAATACAATCTTAAGCTTAGGCAGCCTGATTATTCTGTCAAGGCCGACAGCGCTACTTTTTAAAAACCGCCATATTCAATCGGAATCAGCAACACTTTGATGGTTGGGTAAGTTGGAGATGGCAGTTATCAAGCATTTTTGGAGTAAAGGAATGTAGATTCTTTTAACCGATGTAGGATTCGCACAGGCGTTGCAACCATCTAAATTTGCCACTTTCTTCCTGTTTGTTCCCAAAATCTCGACGGCGCCATAGTATCAGATTCTTTTCACCAGGGAAAACAGGCCAGGGACGAAAAGGCTTCAAATTAAACTGGCGTATTTTTGACCAGTTGCGGACATAATGTTTTCCCCTAAGCTTTATGCGCTCACAGCCGTGCAGGTCCTCCTGGAGCACCAGTTTTGGACTCATGGATATGATCAGATCCTCCCAGAAGAAACCGGGATAGACCCGCTGACAGACCACTATGGCGCAATGCACCCCTGCGAGCTCTTCCACAAAGGTGCCGGGAAAGAGATTCACCGCCTTCCAGAACCTTCTGGGGCTGCGACGATGATCTTGGGCAAGAAGAGCCGTCATGTTATCCGGGTTCATAAACAGATTCTCTGAATCCATTTCGATGTTGGGACTACAGTCAATACCCACATAGTAGTTTAGATTCAATCCGGCCATCAGACTCAGATGATTGTCGATCCGATTGACCTGTTGCCCGCACCCCAAACTAACAATGGAAGTATGGCCATTCTCCTTGAGAAAACTAATGGCGGGTTTTGTGAGCCCCTTAATATCGGTTTCGTATTGCATTTGGCAGCGTATTGGGGCAGGTGAAGTCAGCTCAACCCCTAACATGTTTTTTCCAGCGCTACATTCTGTTTGATATCTTTTCTCCTTTGCTTATGGTAACGACACATTACCTCAACCGACACTCACAAAATTTCCCAATCTCGCTGTAGTGCTCACAAAGAAATGGTAATGCAAGCTGTTTTCTATCCTTACTCCAGCCACGCAAATAAAATTACAACCTGAATTAACAAAATTATGCAACTATGTAAAATTTGAGAATATCTCTCCATGATAAGATTCCGGCGATACTTTCTGAAGGAGAGACAACAGGGAGGCAAGAAATATTATTTTTTAACATAATACTCGCTGCATCATCTACAAGGGTGTCCGTTCTAACAGTTATCGGTTTCCTCGACATAATCTGATGGGCTTTTTTCTTTAGAGTTTGCCTGTCACGAGAATCTTCTGAAAGGGTATTTATATGAGGACTGATCTCTTTAAGCACATCACGATCAGATATGATGCCAATGAGGTCCCCATCTTCCACAATCAGGAGATGATGAAACTTGTGCTTTTCAAAAATCTTTTGTATTTGTTCAAGAGTATCATCCATTTCTATTGTAAAAACCCTTGTTGTCATAATCTCATTAACAATCATAATAATGATCACCTCGCATTTTTCCTATCACAATATACCATAATGTAATCAAATTTGGTTCTTCTCCAATTTAGTTGGAGAAGAGGGTCCAAGGATTCAAGGGGTCAAGGGTTCAAGTGTTTGCTTTCAA
>JAQYVG010000287.1 GCA_030145595.1 Desulfobacterales bacterium
TTTTTCAGGAACGAGGCTATACACGTAGTATGCCGAGTGTCTGAAAAAATACTACAACGCAGTAGATGGGACTTTTTGCAACGCCATCAGCTTTTAGTGACCCTCAAAGAAAGCTCGGCAAGCTGGTTTTTGTCGGGCTCAGCCGGCGCATCGGTTAAAAGACAGGCCGCTTTTTGGGTTTTTGGAAACGCAATCACGTCACGGATGGAAGGCTGCCCGCACAGGATCATCACCAACCGATCAAATCCCAGGGCAATCCCACCGTGTGGCGGCGCTCCGGATTCCAGTGCTGAGAGCAGGAATCCGAATTTTGCTTCGTAGGTCGCTCGGTCCATATCCAGGGCTTCAAATACTTTTTCCTGAATATTTTTATCATGAATACGGATACTTCCGCCTCCGATTTCAGAGCCGTTTAGCACAAGGTCATAAGCGCGGGACCTGACTGCCAGGGGCTCATCTTTGAGCAAGGCGTAGTCTTCTTCAAGGGGAGCGGTAAACGGGTGGTGCAGGGCCTGATGCCGGCCTTCGTCTTCATTGTATTCTAACAGCGGAAAACGGGTAATCCATACAAAACCGAACTCATCTTCGTTTATCAGGTTCAGCTTTTTACCTAAGAGGTTTCTAAGGTGACCCAAAGCTTCATTGGCAACCTTGGGATGATCAGCCACAAAAAAAACCAGATCGCCGGGTTCTATGTCCAGGCGCTTGGCCAAAGCTTCTTTTTCGCTTTTTGTAAAAAACTTTTCAATGGGAGACTGCCAGGCATCTTCCCGGATTTTTATCCACGCCAGGCCCTTGGCTCGATAAATCGCCACAAAATCAGTCAAATCGTCAATTTCTTTGCGTGAAAAATCGATACAGCCCTTGGCATTCAGCGCCTTGACGACGCCTCCTTTTTTTACGGCGCCGGAAAAGAGTTTGAACCCTGAACCGGCGACAATGTCAGAGACATCTTGCAGTTCGAGTCCAAAACGGATATCAGGTTTGTCAAGGCCGAAGCGGCCTACGGCATCGGCATATGGCATATGAGCAAAGGGGATTTTAATTTCAAGCCCCATAACATCCATAAAGATGTGTTTCATAAGCCCTTCAGTCACCTGCATGACATCGTCTTCGCCTGCAAAGGACATTTCCAAATCAATCTGGGTAAACTCCGGCTGACGGTCCGCCCGCAAATCCTCATCCCTGAAACAGCGCACAATTTGATAATAGCGGTCAAATCCGGATATCATCAAAAGCTGCTTAAAAATCTGGGGCGACTGCGGTAAGGCATAAAACTGTCCCGGATTAACTCTGCTGGGCACCAGATAGTCTCGGGCGCCTTCAGGGGTACTGCCGGTTAACACCGGCGTTTCAATATCCAGAAAACCAAGTCCGTTCAGATACTGCCTCACCGCCAGGGCGGCCTTATGTCTGAGGATAATATTTTTTTGCAGTTGGGGGCGTCGAAGGTCTATATGCCGAAATTTCAGGCGAATCATTTCCGACACGTCGATAGTATCCTCGATTAGAAAAGGAGGGGTTTGAGCTGCATTTAATACTTTCAATTCCGTCACCATGACCTCAATCTCGCCGGTAACCAGATTGGGGTTGGTCATACCCGCGGGTCTTTTTCCCACTCTGCCGCGCACACCCAGCACATATTCACTCCGAATCACATGGGCCTTTGCGTGGACCTTTTGATCCACAGTTGGATTAAAGACGACCTGGGTTAGGCCGTGGCGGTCCCGCAAATCAACAAATATGACCCCTCCATGATCTCGGCGGCGCTGCACCCATCCCATCAGCACCACTTCCCGGTCGACGTCGGCTGCACCCAGCTCGCAGCAGGTGTGGGTTTTTCTCATTTCTCCAAGTAGATCTGCCAATTGCTCAACTCCCTTCAACTTTCGTTTTTACATTTTCAACCAGGTTTTCGATGGGAAGCAAAACCTGATCTTTGGTTGCCATGTTGCGCAGAATAACCGAACCCTGTTCAAGCTCTTTTTCCCCCACGATTAACGTATGTTTGGCCGCAAACTTATTAGCCCGTTTCATTTGACTTTTTAGGCTCCTGTCACCCATATCCATTTCGACCTGTATCCCTGCAAGGCCCAACGCACAGGACCATTCAAAAGCGAGCGCCCTGCTTTTTTCACCGAGTGCGGCCACAAAAATGTCCAACGTTCGAGCATCGTCAACTTCGCTGACCGCTATTAGCTCTGCCAGTCTGTCGAAACCGATGGCAAATCCGGTGGCCGGTATGTCCGGCCCGCCCAGAGTTTTAACGAGACCGTCGTAACGACCGCCGCCGGCCACGGCATCCTGGGCCCCTAACAAACCGGTTTTGATCTCGAAAGTTGCCCGCGAGTAATAGTCAAGCCCTCTAACAAGGCGTTTGTCGATTACATACGGAACATCGAGCCTTTCAAGGGCATTCTTTAAGATTTCAAATTGCCGGTGGCACTCCGGACACAAAGAATCGAGAATGGAAGGTACTCCCTCTATGGCTTCCTTGCAAGCAGGAACTTTGCAATCCAGAACTCTCAACGGGTTACGGATTTGCCTTCTGTTGCAGTCCGCACAAAGCCTCTCCTTTACGCCTGACAAAAATTTGCTTAATGATTCCTTGAAATCGGGTCGGCACTCCGGACAACCCAGCGAGTTGATATGGGATTGAACATCCGTAACCGCCAGTCTCGCAAACAACGTTGCCAGAATAAAAATGAGCTGAGCATCCGCCAAGGCGGAATCCACACCGAAAATTTCGGCATTAATCTGGTAAAATTGCCGGTAGCGCCCCTTTTGGGGTCTTTCTCTGCGAAACATGGGGCCAATAGTGTAAAATTTGCGCACAGGGTCTTGGGCATACAGTTTGTGCTGGATATAGGACCGCACAATCGATGCCGTTGCTTCCGGCCGCAAGGTCAGCAGATCCCCTTTTCTATCAGGAAAGGTATACATTTCCTTTTCCACAATATCGGTATCTTCCCCGATACTTCTGGCAAACAGCTCGGTGCGCTCCATAATCGGAATGCGGATTTCCTTAAAGCCAAAGTCCTCCAAAAGCTCAACGGCCGTCTTTTCGATCTTTTGCCAAAGTTCCACTTCTCCCGGCAGGATATCTTTAAAACCTCTGATTAATTGTATCATTTTTATTTCTTTTCCCAGCGCAGAAGTTCGACCACCTTGCTCAAGGTGCTCCCTTCTTTGATTTCTTCCCGGATGCGGTTTTCTCTCTCCAGCACATCCATACTACGGTTGGCATATTCCACGGCAATGGACTTTGGCAGCACCACCACCCCGTCGTCATCGCCCAACAGCCAGTCGCCCGGCTCAACGCGCATATTGCCGACCGTTACCGGTACGCCGATTTCTCCGAATCCTTTGGGCTCGCCGGCGTTAGGCATCACAAGCCGGCTGAAAGCCGGAAATTGCATGGCTATAATTTCGGGGCTGTCCCGGAGGGCGCCGTCAATAACGACGCCGGACAGGCCCCGCTGCACAGCTGATTGGGTAGCCAGTTCTCCCCAGAGAGCCGGCCCCACACCTCCCGCATCAATGACGACAACATCACCCGGCTCTGCCACGTCAATGGCCTGGACCGGTTTGGCCCAGTCTCCCGGATACGTTCTGACGGTAACGGCCCGGCCGATCATCCTGATACCCGGATAAAGCGGCCGAATTCCCTGCAAAACACCGCCGCGATGCAAAGCATCGGAAAGATTCGGTGCCGACACCTGTTCCAAAATTTGGCGGATTTCCGCTTCGCCTCTTCTTTTAAAAAGGGTCGTGCTAATGCTTTCTTTGGTATCGATGCCTTTACGAATGTCCCGGGCGGCCTGTTCGGGATCCATGGCCTTGGTAATGGCACCGCCCACAATGACAATGGCGGCACCGGCCTCCACCGCGTCGGCGGCTGTTTCGGAATTAATGCCGCCGGCCACCGCCACCGGAATCGACAATGCCCGGGTTACCTTCCTTAACGTATCAAAAGGATCCTTGCCTTCCATCTGCTCGTCAATGGCGCAGTGAACCGACACATAGTCGGCTCCCAGATCCTCAACAAGCTTTGCTCTGGACAGGACATCCTCCACCGCAATCATATCCACTACAATCTTGGCACCATAGTTTTTACCCGCCTGGATGCATTCCCGGATGGTAGCCTCGCTGGATGCACCCAGCACATCTACAATATTGGCGCCGGCTTTGGCGGCAGTCTCAACTTCCACCCG
>JAQYVG010000288.1 GCA_030145595.1 Desulfobacterales bacterium
ACGCCTCGGACGAAAACCCTTGTGCGGCCTTGCTCATCGAAAAAATATCTCATTTATGAATTGGAAACTGCTTAGTGCTCATGTAATCAAACCGGTACCGATGCTTTATAAAATGTTGCTTCACCATCAATACGGTAAAAATTTACAGCTGCAGGAACAATGACTGATGACCCACCCGCAAGTGGAATAAAGCTCCCTTTTTCAAAATCAGTAATGGTTGCTTTTCCGTCAGTGCAAAGGACGATCTCAACACTCCGGTTAGCATGACTCGTATAGCTTATGCCGTTTTTAACCTCGATTACCGACAAGATAAATTCCTCGGCCTGGCTATGATAAGCTTTCTCACATTCGTTTATGGCTTTTTGGGGAAGAATATGTATTTTTCGCTCTTTGAAATTAAGAACACTCAAAAGCTCGGGCACATCAATATGTTTGGGTGTCAACCCGCCCCTTAAAACATTATCCGAGTTTGCCATCAATTCTATGCCGACGCCGTCAAGATAGGCATGCAGCTCTCCTGCCGGCAGAAACATGGCCTCCCCAGGCTCCAGACAAATCAGGTTCAAAAATATGGGGGCAAAAACACCAATATCGGTCGTATATTCATGCTGAAGGTTTATCATCCACTTAAAAACCTGGTTTTCTTGTGAAAGCTTTCGGGCATTTTTTAAGGCATCATCGATGATCTGTTTTTGCCGGCGGCGGCTCATGGTCATCAGTGCTTGAAAAAAACTTTTTAGGCCTCGAGAATCCGGTTTATTTCCAAGTTCTTTAATTTCACCTTCCAACCCTTGCGGGCAGGCTTTCTCCATTAAAGACACAATCTCGGATATCTCCCGAAATCCGTTTAGAGCCCATAAAGGAGTCAATGCGCAAATACACTCTGGCTTATGATTATCATCCTTGTAATTTCTATTAGCAGCATCCAAGGGGATGCCGAGTCTGTTTTCCCTTGCAAAACCCTGTTTTGCCTGCGCCCGACTGGGGTGCGCCTGAATGGAAAGCGGCCTGGCGGCTGCCAGAACCTTGAACAGGTATGGTAGACGGCCGTTAAACTTCTCCGCGACCTTCTTCCCCAGAATCTCTTTTGGATTTTGCTCGATTAATTCCAGCAGCGAAACCCATCTGCCGTCGCACATTACCAGAGACGGTGCCTTGGGGTGAGCACCCATCCATAGCTCCGCCTGGGGAGAGGCGGCCGGAAAATCTTGACCTAACAACTCCGATATAGCGGTATAAGATCCCCAAGCATACTCCTGAATGGTATTTTTTAGCAGCCCTATGGTTTTCATGATTAAATCGCTCCGCGATTTTATTAAACGCGGCCACACCGCTCAACTTTTTGGATTCTTTGCCATGTACAACTGACAATGATCAACTGACATTACCGGACTAGAAAAGTGCATAAATAAATGGTGCCACCGCACTGCTTTCAGTAAAAACAATCAGGGCGCCAAAAAGGAAGAGTACAACTACTATAGGTAGCAACCAATAACGTTTTCTAATTTTCAAGAATTCCCAGAATTCGGTTATGATGGATTGATTCGCCATTTTTTTCCCTTAATATCGTTTTATAAATCGTTCTTTCGGCTGTACAGGTTCACTGCGGGCAACCCAGTAAGACGTAATGTTTTTGTCAGGTTTGACGGGAAGTGGACGTCCGCCAAACAAACGTTTTATCAATGCCGACGGTGTGATAACTAAATAATATGCAAATGTTAGCATCAAAACGGTTACGATCCTGCCAATAAAATGTGCGATTTTCAGCCATGCAGTATAAACAGGCCTCAAGAGGGAAGGAATCAGAATAAACCCTAACCCTAAAGTAGATAGAAAACCAAAAAGGTAAGTGGGAATAGGCTTATTCGTTAAAAAACCTAAGCCGCTTAGAGTTCCAAAAAAAAGGAGCGCAATGACTCCGAACTTCCGGATCTCTCTATTATCAGTCGAGTTCGAGTTCACTGCGCCAATCTCCTTCTTCTATCCAAGGGGGTTGATCTTCCTTGTATAGAATACAATTTTCGATCACTAAAATATCCATCTCAGTCCGCATAAAACAACGGTAAGCATCTTCAGGAGAGCAGATAATGGGTTCACCGCGGACGTTAAAACTGGTATTTACTATTACAGCACAACCGGTCAGTTTTTCAAACTCTGCTATTACAGCATAATAATCAGGCTTATCATTTTGATTTACAGTCTGAAGGCGAGCCGAGTAATCCAGATGAGTCACCGCCGGGATGTCGCTCCTTTTGGCCTTCAGGCGTTCAAGCATTTGGATTCCGTCTCCTGAGGGCTGCGGAATACGTCTTTCCTCTTTAACATCGGCCACCAAAAGCATATATGGGCTTGGGGTGTTTATATCAAAATATTCCGACGCTTTTTCCTCCAGCACGGAAGGCGCAAACGGTCTGAAAGACTCACGGTATTTTATTTTAAGATTCATCACGGTCTGAGTATCTGAGCTCCTGGGATCGCCAAGGATACTTCTTGCCCCCAGAGCCCTTGGCCCGAACTCCATGCGCCCGCACATGTAACCAACAATATTTCCTTGAGCAATCTGCTCGGCAATAATCCTGGTTCTTTTAGCGTCAGCGAGTTCATAAAAAGGATACCCTTTACTACCCAGAAATGCTTTGACATCCTCATTGGGAAAAGAGGGACCCAGATTTGAACCTTGCTGACTGTCGCAGCCATTTGGATGCGCTCGCTCATTTCCGAGATATCGATACCAGACCGAAAGGGCTGCTCCCAGCGCACCGCCTGCATCTCCTGCGGAAGGCTGTATCCAAATGTTCTCAAATGGACTTTCCCGCAAGATGCGGCCGTTGGCAACACAGTTTAGGGCCACTCCGCCGGCAAGGCAGAGGTTCTTTTGGCCTGTTTCACTGTAAACGTGATTTGCCATTTTAAGGACGACCTCTTCGGTAACGGTCTGAATGCTTGCGGCAATGTCCATTTCTCTTTGGGTGATTTCTGCCTCAGGCTTGCGCGGAGGACCGCCAAAGAGTTTATCAAAGCGTCTGTTGGTCATGCGCAGACCGCCTAAGAAATCAAAGTAACGGAGATTTAAGCGGATGGAGCCGTCTTCTTTTACATCTACCAGTTCTGAAAGGATAAGGTCTTTATAGCGTGGAACACCATATGGGGCAAGTCCCATGAGCTTATATTCGCCGGAGTTGACCCTGAAGCCGGTAAAATAAGTAAACGCTGAGTAAAGCAATCCCAAAGAATCAGGGAAGTGAAGTTCTTTGAGAAGTGCAAGTTCATTTCCTTTTCCAAATCCGTAACTCGCCGTTGTCCATTCCCCCACGCCATCTATCGTCAAAATGGCTGCCTCGTTAAACGGCGAAGGGTAAAAGGCAGAAGCGGCATGGGCCTCATGGTGCTCTGTAAAAAGAACATCCCCTTGATAACCTGTTTCTCTTTGAATAACTTTAGGAATGAAAAGCTTCTGTCCAAGCCAAAGCGGCATAGCCTCCAACCATGACCGCAGACCTTTGGGTGCCACGGTTAGATAACTCATCAGCAGGCGCTCAAATGTCAAAATAGGCTTGTCATAATAAACGACGACGTCAACATCTTGAGCCGTAATGCCCTCCTCCTCCAGTGACCATTTGATCGCATTTTGGGGGAATCTAGGATCGTGTTTTTTGCGCGTGAATCGCTCTTCTTGGGCGGCGGCTACAATATCACCGTCTCGAACAAGACATGCGGCACTGTCATGATAAAAGCATGAAATTCCAAGGATGTACATTTATTATATCCTTAAAAGGACGTTTTCTTCGAAATTAAAACTACCAAAAAATCAATTAAGTTCATACCATATTGCAGTTCAAATTAACATATTTTTAATGTTGTAGATTTCTATTACAAGCACCAAGCGCTTTTTCTTTATTTTATTGAAATACACCTTAAATGTTTACTAATATATGATCGATTGATATAAACATCAATACTGAACCTGTAAAGCGAATATAAATGGCCCTTTTAGTCAACGAAATATTCTACAGTATCCAGGGGGAATCAATCCACAGCGGCCGACCCTGCATCTTTGTCAGGCTTACCGGATGCAATTTAAGATGTACCTATTGCGACACCCGCTATGCCTATGAAGATGGGATGCAGATGGAAATCATGGAAATCCTCGAACATCTTGCTGCTTATCAATGCTCCCTTGTCGAAATCAC
>JAQYVG010000289.1 GCA_030145595.1 Desulfobacterales bacterium
GAAGCGGCTGCAAAGCCGGTTCACGAGCCCAGTACAGACGATCTAAAACAACTGGCTGCCAATGTTCAGGAAAATCTAAAGTTTATTAATGATGTAGACTTGCAATTTTCAGTTCATGAGGCTTCCGGCCAGGTGATGATCGTTGTAAGTGAGGAATCGACCGGTAAACTTATCAGAGAGATTCCATCCAGGGAGGTATTAAATCTTGCGGCCAAGTTTGACGAAATGGTCGGCCTGATAATGGATAAAAGAGGTTAAAAAAATACCTTAGGAGCTGGGCCCTGATATATGCCTGGAGAATCGAGCCAACAAATAAAAATTCTTATTGTTGATGATGACAGGGATATCGCTGATATTCTAGTCGATATTGTTTCTAATAAGGAAAGAGCGGTCGACGTCTGCTATGATGGTTTGGATGCCGTTAAAAGCATCCGGAACAGCGTATACGACCTGGTCATTGTTGATTTAATAATGCCGAAGATGGGCGGGCTCGATGTGCTTAAATATGCCAAAAAATCCAATCCGGATGCCCTGGTAATTATCATCACCGGTTATGCTTCTTTGGAAACGGCAGTTGCGGCCATCAAAGAAGGCGCCTACGATTATATCAGGAAACCGTGGAAGCTTGAAGAGATCAAGATCGTCGTAGAGAATGCCGCAGATAAGATAAAGTTGCAAAGAGAAAACAGGGAACTTATTAAAAAATTGCAGGATGCCTACCATGAGTTGGTGGTATTAAAGGCAAAGAAGAATGCAGATGACAAAATAGAAAAAATCAATTTCTTTTCTTCAAAAATGCCAAACCTGCATTATATTTACAATAATAGTTCACCTTCCAGCAGCTATGTCGATGAGCTGCAGGCACTCTCTTCCTTAAGGGAAAGCGGCACCCTGACTGCAAATGAATTCAAGGCATTCAAAAGTCACCTTCTTAAAATGATAACCTGAACTTCTATATGAATGAAGATCTAACGATACTGGTTGTCGATGATGAAGACTACATCCGGGATATTTTCAAGGGGTACTTTGAAACTGCCACCGAATATACTGTTTTTGCCGCCTGTGACGGCCTTGAAGCGCTGGATATAATAGAAAAAGAAGAAATTGACTGTTGTTTTACAGATCTTTCCATGCCCAGACTGGACGGGTTGGAGCTAACCCGACGCATCCATCTTATAGATAATACTATTCCGGTTGTCGTCATGACCGGTAATCCTACTATGGATAATGCCATCGAGACTTTAAAAAACGGGGTTGTCGATTTTCTAACCAAACCGATTCGAATCGATCAAATCCTTCCTACGATTAGGCGGGTTATGGCCGAAAGATCATTGTTTGTTGAAAATATTTTATTAAGAAAAGAGGCTGAACAAGGCCGCAAGCTTCTGAAAATCAATCAGGAACTGCACCGGAAAATAAAGGAAATCGAGACTATAAATCTGATACTGCAGAAGTTAAATCAGGTGACAACCAGCCAGGATCTTTTTGACACCCTGGTTAAACTGTCAGGAGAAGTCACCGCTTGCGATGAGGCCCGTTTCTGTTTTTTTACCCAGCAGATGCAAGAGCATGTCATAATCGCCTCTTTTTTTAAAGATGAAGATAAAGCCGCGGCTGTTGCCGGGTGGTTGGAGAAGAACATTGTTAAAAAGGTTGCAGATGACGGGATACCATGCCTTATCAAAGGTAACAACGGCAATAGCACTATCATTGGTATTCCTCTTAAAATACGGTCGGAGATCTTTGGCATCCTGTTTGCAATTATTAAAAACGACCAATACACGTTCAGCGAAAAAGATATATATATTTTAAACTTTATGGCGGAGAAGGCATCCTCTTTGGTGGAGAATCTGGCCCTTTATGAAAGCATTTACAGCAATCTTTTTGCCACACTTTACGCCTTTGTGGAGGCCATCGAGCTCAGAGATCCATACACCAAGCAGCATTCGGCCATGGCGTCAAACTATGCCATGTCCATTGCCAAGGCTTACGGCTGTTCGCAGGAAGAGATAGACAAATTGTACGTTGCCGGAAACCTGCACGACATCGGCAAGATAGGTATCCCTGACAATATTCTGTTAAAGCCCGGGAGGCTGACAGAGGAAGAGTATACGGTTGTTAAAAAGCACCCTTTAACCGGAAGTAATATTATTGGGCATCTTGGCATGTGGACGGACGAGCAGGGCATAATCAGACACCATCACGAAAGGTATGACGGCAAAGGGTATCCTGACGGTCTTAACGGCAAAGAAATCCCCTTTCTTTCTCGAGTCCTGTCGGTAGCCGATGTTTTTGACGCCCTTACCACAGATCGTGCATATCGTCAGAAAATGCCGGATGCTGCTGCTGTCAAGATCATTAAGGAAAATGACGGCAGTCAATTTGATCCTGAAATTGTAGCTGTCTTTGTCGATCTGCACAATAAGGGGAAGCTCAAACCCTAATGGAGTCAGAACTCCATGAGGTGTTATCCGTTAATCGTTATCTGTTATTGGTTTTAGGTGAAAGATAACCGGAATTATATCTTACTCTTGTTCAAGGCATTGAACTGCACAGCGAGCGCATTCCTTTCAACATGGCACATAGCGGAAATCCCGTCCAGCAGGGCTGCAGGGAGTTTCAATAGTGGCAGGCATTTTCCCGAATAACTAATAACGAATAACAAATAACCCACAAGTGAGCGTTATCGTTCAATTGTGGTAAAGATTACAATTGAGGAATTGCGATAGAATTATTTTGCTGAGGATCGAATATTTTTTGAGAAATTAATTCTATAACGTCTGAAAACTGGGATGGCTTCAAGCCTACTTTTTGGAGCCGTTGCGGGAGTTTTTCCATATTAAGGGACTCCAAAACCTGCCCTACATGAAATCTGTTCATAAGCAAATCGGCCAGATAAACCAGATGCGTTAATTCAGGGTCCACCCGGGCTTTTTCAGGGTAGTGATGATGTCGAATTACATCCGCCAAGTTGTCAGGCAAAGACCAATTCTCAGCCAGCTGTTTTCCGGCCTGAGGGTGGGTTATGCCAAGCTTTTCACTTTCTACTTCACAAAGTTCAACCCCATCGATCTGGGTTCGTCTGTAGAAAAAAGGATGCACAGATGAAATAAATTGATCCAGAACAATTATACCAATATCATGAAGCAGCCCGGCCGTATATGCTATTTCCGGTGAGGCTTTGCCGGTAAGCTCGGCCAATTCTCTAGAAACTATGGCCGTTCCCAGGGCATGCTGAAAAAGGCCTCCTTTACAAAGAGAGTAACCCTGCACGGAATCAGTCAAAAAAAGCTCCAGGGAAGCGGTCAGCAGTAATTGCAGGAGCAGCTTTTCACCTATAATAACAAGGGCTCTGTCAATGGAGGCGACCTTTATCTTTAAACCGATGAAGGAAGAGTTGCATAACCTGATGACTTTAGCGGTTATAATTTGATCCTGCTTGATTTCTCGGGCCACTTCGCTCATGTTGTAATTTGCTTCATTGATCATTCTTGTCATTTTAAGGGCTATCTGAGGGATAGGTTGAACAAGTTGGATCGCATGGGCAATTTCACCGGCCGTCGGCTTTGTGAAATTCTCTACAGCAGGGGGAGTTTGCGTATTCAGCGGTTGAATTGAACTTTCGAACGTATTCAAATCGAGACTCAGACGACAACTAAAGTAACCGCCGGTTTCGGCTTTATGAATCGGTATGGCTGCATCCTTGAGGATTGTCCTGACAATTGCAGCGGTCCTCCCGCCAATATCAAGGTCGAGATCCTGTCTGGACACCGGTCCTACCAAGGCGCCGCCGGCAACACATGCTTCCAAATTATATTTGTCGGCACCGTCCTCACAAAGAGCTCTAATAAATAGAGGGAGGCCTGTTGAGGCATAAATTTCGGGTTTCCAGGGGTTTTGAGGGTTGGGAGGTTCCGGCAGAAGTAAATGGAGCAATCCCCCCACCTCTGCTTCCTTGTCACAGAGCGTTATCCCGACACAGGTTCCCAAACAGGCATCCAGGGCCACATTTTTTTTCTTACTGATAATGTAATTCCCTGACGCTACATGCAGTCTATTATTTAGTTTGGAATTCATAACATTTCACAATTGAGTTAGAACACAGATGACACGGATTTTGCGGATTTTCACGGATTTTATATTATTTTATCTGTATCTGTGTAGATCCGTTT
>JAQYVG010000028.1 GCA_030145595.1 Desulfobacterales bacterium
TTACGAGAGTGTTTTGTATTTGGTCTTTAGTGTTTGGTGATCTAGCAAACTGGTATATAAGCATATATTTGAAGCAAGACACAAAATACTAAACACCAAACACCTGATGAATTCGATTTTTTACGAATTCATCATAAGCCTTCAAAATGCTTTCTGTCAAAATAAAAGTGTTTTTATAATCAAGGTTGTATTCTTGACAATAGCAGGTGATCAAAGTAATTTAGTAACAGGTAACAGTATTTTTACAGTGCTGCAATATTTCCATGGAGGAAAAAATGGAAAATCAATTCTCGACTTCCTTTAAAGGTAACTTTTTGATGGCCATGCCAATTTTGGCTGACCAGAACTTTTACCAAACTGTTACCTGTATTTGCGAGTATACGCCGGTCGGGGCGCTGGGCATCGTTGTTAATCGGGTTCATCCTACCCTGTCGGGAAAAGATATTTTTGATGAACTGGATGTGGAGTATGTGCCGGGAGCAGAATCGATACCTATCCATATTGGAGGGCCGGTTCATATCGGCGAGATTTTTCTACTGCATGGACCTCCCTTTGACTGGGAGGGCTGTCTGATGATTACGACATCGCTGGCTATGAGCAACACCAGAGACATTTTAGAGGAAGTCGCTATGGGCAGGGGACCGAAATCCTTTATTATCGCTTTGGGATGCGCCGGTTGGGGGCCGGGACAGCTTGAATCGGAGATAAAGCAGAATGCCTGGCTGACATCTCCCGTTTTTGAAGATATTATCTTTGAGATACCGATTGAAACAAGATGGGAGGGGGCCTTGAAAAAAATCGGGGTAGAGCCTGCTCTGCTTTTGGACACAGCCGGTCATGCCTGATATCAACACAGAAACCTTTTAATGGCTGTCTATTCCTTAGTGCTTCGATTCGCAACTACGGTAACGTATTTAAGGATGTTAAGTTTGCGTATTTGCTTACTCGGCTCGGCTTAGCCGTTCAACCCTGAGCGGCTCGACCTGAGCTCGCCGACAGGTCTCACATCCGAAGGGCTCGTCGCAGGCAGCACTAAGTCCTGAGTGAATAAATTCGTTATCCAATTTATGAATCGATGGACTTAGGCTTTTTTTTTGGTTTAGGCTTTTTCTTTTTAAGACAGACCTTATCCTTTCTTACAAAAGCACAAAGTTTGGGATTGTAGTACTCTTTGCAATTTAAGGGATTGTAAAGCGGGCACTCAGGATGCTTTTCAGACATAAATCAACTTCCCCTTTATAACTTAGTTTCCATCCACGCATCCAAAATGAACACAATGAGTGTCCAATTTAGACAAATTTTATTTGTCTTATCATAAAGCCATGGATTTTACAAGATATTATGTCCTGAGTTGAGCGATTGTCGGGTTTGACGAAGGTGCAGGGCGCTTCAATGCAACGATGCTCGTCTTCGAGTGAGGGGCAAGATTAGAAATCATTTTGACAATTAATTTTATACATTGTAATAAACAGCGCCAAAGGTTGTCCCTAATGATATGGACTTCCATTTAGAGATAACAATTTAAGATAAAACTGATAACCGATAACTAATAACACCTAATTGAGTTTTACTCAATTTAGGGTTGATTAAACAGATCAGACTCTTAAAAATGGATACATATACATCCCTGAAAAAAGAACTTTTAGAAATAAATCAAAAAGTTACTTCGCTTTTTCCCAAAGCGCAATCAATTACGGGAATGGCAGATAACACCTTTGGCGACTGGCAAAAGACATGTAGCGGCATCAACAAGCAGATAGCCGACGAGATTATTCGCATTGCGATTGTTGGTACTATAAAATCCGGCAAGAGTACATTTACCAATGCTTTTTTTAAGGGTGATTACTTAAAAAGGGGTGCCGGAGTTGTCACTTCTATTGTTACGCGTGCTCGCAGAGGAGAAATTCTTAAGGCAAAACTTCTGTTCAAGTCCTGGATCGAGATTAACTCCGATATACGGCAGGCTCTGGTCATGTTCCCGGCATTGAGCCGGCGCTCAGAGAATGACGGGTTTGACATCAGAAGCAAAAAAGAAAGGGCGGATCTTCAAAAGGCCATTGACGCTTTGAGTGCCGAGCAACTTATCACCAAAGGTGTTCTTAATGCCGGCAGCATGCAACTATCATCCTACCTTAAAGGATACGAGAGAATAAAAGAGATCGTTTCCGCAGATAATGTTATGCAACAGTATAAAGATGACCGTTTTACAGAGCACAAAGCTTTTGTGAGCGATGAGACTCTGGCGGTCTATTTGAAAGATGTTCAACTCGAGATCAATTCCGGAGTATTTGGCGCAGATATTGAAATCGCCGACTGTCAGGGAAGTGACGCTCCGAGCCCGCTTCATATTGCCATGGTTCAGGATTATCTGCTACTGACACATTTCATAACCTATGTGATTAGCAGTAGAACAGGACTTCGTGAAGCTGACATCAAGTTTTTATCCATGATCAAGAAAATGGGAATCATGGATAACGTCATGTTTGTGGTGAACTGCGATTTCAGTGAACATGATTCCCTTGACGACTTTAACGCTCTGATAAAAAAGGTCGAAGAAGAGCTTTCATTGCTTAAACCTGAGCCTGAGATTTATTCTTTTTCAGCGCTTTACAACCTTTTCAAAGAACAGCCCGGCAACCTGCCGTCTAAAGACAGATCCAGGCTTGATCAGTGGGAGCGGGAAAGGAAATTGGCAGCCTTTTCTGACAGGGAAACCGCCCGATTTGAAGAGTCTTTACATCATAAACTTACCCGGGAACGATACTCGCTGCTGCTAAAAAACCACCTTGAGCGTCTGGACGTAATTGCAGCCGGGGTTGATCATTGGATTTTAATTAATCAAAAAATTCTATCCAAAGATGCCGGGAGCGCAAATCAAATTATCGAAAAGTTGCAGCACCATCAGGGCAGCATGAATCAGATGAAATCAGTGATAAAAAATACCCTTGACGGTGCTAACCAAAAGATAGAGCAAAAACTTAGGACGGATATTGATCGGTTTTTTGATGTTAGGACCGGAAATATATTAAAAAATATCATTGAGTTTATCAGAGGCTATCAAATATCTTATCATGACCATGAAGAGAACCTAAAACAGTCCGGTTTTTCAAGTACTCTATATTTAATATTTCAGGAATTCAAGCATGCACTCGACTCTTATATGACCGAAAGTGTAAACCCTGAAATAGTCAGGTTCATCAGGCAGGAAGAGGCCTGGATCAGGGAACATCTTAACTCGATTGCCGGACCGTACGAACTGATGGTTCAGGATGCTTTGACTGAATATGGCAACCTGATGGACAGCTTTGGTGTCGGCTGTTTACAAAAGAGACCGCAAAAGATCAATTTGCCCGATATGGATTCGATAAAGAGTATGATCGGGCTGTCGCTTCCGCCTGCTGCGGCATCCCTGCGATACACCACAAGAATGAAAACAGAAGCTGTCGTACGCCTTGGGTTTTATACGCTGGCCAAAATTTTCAAGAGGTTAATCAGAAGGCCTTTTCAGCGCAAAAATGAACAAGAGATACTTGCCCTGAAAGACGGTGTTTTGCAAATGAAGCGTGAAACCGAGCGGTCAATTGTATTTCTTTTCAAGGATTATAAGGAGAATCTAAAGTTTCAATATATTTTCAAACTGGTTGAGGCGGTTTCAAACAAATTCTATGATGCCCTTCTGGATCGGTTTCAAGCATACGTTGCCGATCTATCCAATGTAGTCGATCTAATCAGCAATAAAAAAATAGATAAGCAGCGAACGTCCGAACTTCTGAAAGAAATGGAGCTGACTTCTCAGGAAATCAGCCAAAGGATAACCGCGGTCAGGGAGGAAATCGATTCTAGCGTTAAGCAAAAGAACTAAAGAACTAAAATCATTTGTCACTCGTCATTAGTCACTGGTAAGAGGTTATTGATGATTAATCTTAAATGACGAATGACCAAAGACAAGTGACCAATGACCAGCGACCAATTTCGAACAAGGAGGTAATTATGGGAGGTAAGCAGACTAGAATTATTGCGACTGCAAACGAAAAAGGCGGCGTCGGTAAAACCGTAACAGTTATTAACCTTGGAGCGGCTCTGCGGCAGGAAGGCAAAACGGTTCTTGTTGTGGACATGGATCCTCAGTTTAATGCCACCAGAGGTCTTGGTGTTGAAGTGCAGGAGGGAATGCCGACGATTTATGATCTTATCATGGATAAACGAGCCGTTAAAGCCACCGATGTAATTGTGCAGACTAAATGGGAGGGGCTTGATTTAATTCCCTCCCATACTGATCTTGCCGGAGCGGAGGTTGAGCTGGTTGATGTGGCTGGAAGAGAAAACAGGTTAAAAGAAGCCCTTGAAAGTGTCCCGGCAAAGTATGATTTCATTCTCCTTGACACACCGCCGAGCCTTTCGCTGCTGACAGTCAACGTGTTTGCTTATGCCAAAGAAGTTATTGTGCCGTGCCAGACACATCCTTATGCTTATGAAGCTTTGGATGAGCTTTTTGATACCATTGCTTCCATAAAGGACGAAATCAATCCGGGTCTTGCTATAACGGGGGTTGTGGCGACATTATTTGACAGGCGGACCAGAATAAGCCACAGCATCATGGAAAAACTTAAAACGGACGAGCGATACAAGGACCTGCTTTTCGAAACTGTAATAAGAATTAATACGACAATTGCGGAAAGCGCCGGTGTCGGCAAACCGGTGATTTTCTTCAGGCAGAGCAGCTACGGCTCAATAGACTATACCAGCCTTGCCAAGGAATTGCAGGAAAAAAAACCTGTCTGAGTCTAAGATTCTAAACGGAAAAGCCAAAACGAAAATATTTTTATCACGAAAACACGAAAGAACGAAAACACGAAAAATTGTTTGAATTTCGTGCTTTCCCAATTTCGTGTTTTCGTGATTAGGCCCTAATTTTTTTGCAGGAAAAGCACAGATTTAAGTTTTTACGAAAGTAGTTTTTCCAGATTTTCTTGGGCGAATTCTATTCCGGGATCAAGAGCCAAAGCCATTTCATAATATCGAACGGCTTTTTCTTTATCGCCCATCTCACGATAATTTGATCCAATGTTGGCATAATCAATGGCTGAGCCGGGGTTAAGCTGAAGAACTTTCTTAAAACAGGCAATGGCCTTTTCATGCTCTTTGAGTTTGAAATGGCTGAATCCCATTAAATTGTAAATATCCGTTCTTTCTCTATCGTAGCTTTCCGCTTTTTTTAACACCCCAAGCGCTTTACGGTATTTTCCCATATCTTTGAGGCAGACCCCCATATAAGAGTAAATGCTGACAATGTCCTCTTGGGTCGGATGCATGTCTAACGCCCGTGTGAAATGCTCAAGCGCTGTTTCAGGATTGTTCAATGCAAGGTGGCAGTAGCCCAAATAAAATTTGATATAATACTTGCCGGGTATTATCTTTTCGATCTTTTCGAGCTCACTAATAGCATCTGCCGGATTTTGGTTTTCAGTGATAAGCTTGGCCGAAAACATCCCCACACTGGTTCCCAAAGCCCGTTCTCTGAAGTGGGCTCCCGGAATAATGGTGTAGAAGGCCGGTATTTCAAGCAAAGGATGCATGGTGTTTACTACAATAACTTCCATATTTTTATTTGCCAGTGCGGATAAACAGTTTTGAATTTCGACTTTAATATTATCGTCTGCAAGTTGCGGCAGGGACCCAATATCGACTTGTTTTCCCGGATTGATGATAAAATCGGCTTGATCTATGGATGAAAACTTGGGAAGACCGCTGGCTACATAGTTGGAACTGGTGTTAAAATCACCGGCCAGCTGTGCAACTTCTGTAAGAGCCCTGCTCAAAGCCTTTTCAGGATCAGGGGTTGTCCCCGCAGTCCAGACGATTTCGCTTTTCTCCGGAAAGTTCGCCGGATCATAAGCCAAAACCCCTATCGAGGGTATACCCGTATCAAGGGAAAAATCCGAGAGATAGAGCTTTATACCGGCACGGCGATATTTTTTTAGCATTTCTACAACCATTGGATCTGTGGCTGAATCGGGATTAACAGCAGGCACTTTCAGCTGGTTGTGGTTGACTACGGATGATACGTGCCGTTCCACAATTTCAGAAATACCCTGAAGCAGCGCTTCCTCAATACAGTTTCCGGCCGAAGGGCCGTTGAATTCGTTAATAGTGTAAAACCAGTTAAAAGGAATTAGAACCTCTTGATCAAGGGTCAAGTTAAACGCCTTGGTCCATTTTAAGGGAATGTTTTCAAAGATTTTTTTGCTGGCATCGAGATCTTCACTGTCATCGTGGACCGATTGGGCGATCATTTCAAAGGGGATGGCTCTGTTTTGCAGGTTGTGGTATGTATCAACAAAAAAATTATCAGGATTTTTACAGAAACTAAAAAAACTGAACCTTTCGGCTAATTCCATGACAGCGCTGGCTTCAGCCTGTAGGGGCGTGGCGCCTTTACCCATCTGTTTTTTGGTGCCGATAACCGCAAGTGCGTCCCGTCCGCAGCTGCTGAAATAGATAGGTATATCCAATCTGCCGTTGTCAATCCTGATGGTTTCTTCTAGGATATCCAAGTCCAATTTTTTTAGTTTTTCCTTGAAACGCCGAACCGTTTCCTCGGGGGGCAGTATTTTGTCTTGATCCAGGGTAAAACGCTTAAACGCGTCATTTAATATAATCTTGTGGGTCATAAATCTCCTCCATATAAAATCGTAAAACGATTTTATTTAAAGCACAAAAATACAAACCTTTTCAATAATCATTTTATAAATTGACCGATGTTTTGCAATTTGATATATTAACAAATTTGGTGATCTCGTGGGGATGTAGCTCAGTTGGGAGAGCGCGGCGTTCGCAACGCCGAGGTCGAGGGTTCAAATCCCTTCATCTCCACCAAGTAAAATCAAGGGCTTATGCTGAAAATATAAGCCCTTTGTTTTTGCGATATTGGCGACCAGGGGTTGCCAAAGTTGAGCGAACAAGGCTCCATTGAGTGTTACCTAAAAACTGCATGAAATTTTTTGAAAAGGAAAATATATTTTATAATAATAGTTGGTTAGCGCCATTTTCGAGGTGGTTCCGGACGCACTTTATTGCTGTGTATCGACTTCTCTAAATTTTTCAAAATATTTCACCCTTCGGGATCGCCGCTTTCACCGCATCTGCTTTGTTGCAGGGCATTCGCGGTAAATTACTACAGCTTCACACCCTGCGCCTTGCAGCTGCGGCGAAATCGGCAATTGCAGATTTTAGGTGTTATTGGTTATTCGTTATCGAGCTTTGGCTCGAATAGGGTACAATTCCTGTGCCACCATGTAGCAGATAGTTTTGAAAATGTGAAGTCCTAATATTATATTGACTTTTCGAATGAAATCGAAGTAAAAATAGAAACTTGTTTTTACTTAAGAATATCGATTCCAGCAACGACTTTCCCTTAAGACTAAAACAGGCAATCAAGGAATAATTAAATTATGGAACGAGCATCCGAGATTGAACGTAAGACTAAAGAAACCGGAATTCGTATAAAGCTGAATATAGACGGCAGCGGGCAAAATGAGATATCAACAGGAATCCCTTTTTTTGACCATATGCTGACCCTATTTGCAGTTCACGGTTTTTTTGACCTGATTATCAGTGCCAGGGGCGATATTGAGGTTGATTTCCACCACACGGTTGAGGATGTTGGGATTGTGCTGGGGAATGTTTTTGATAAAGCCCTGGCTGAAAGAAAGGGTATCAAGCGCTTCGGCCATGCGGTTACACCAATGGATGATGCCTTAACCTCGGTAGCCGTCGATCTGTCAAAACGCCCTTTTCTGGTTTACAATACCCCCCAGGCGGTTGATCCCGGAGGGAATAATTTTACGTCACTTTCCAAAGAATTTTTCAGGGCATTTGCTACCAGGGGCGGAATGAACATGCACGTTAATGTATTTTACGGTGAAAATGAACACCATATCGTAGAATCTATTTATAAAGCCGCCGGCCGGGCTTTAGATCAGGCCACTTCTTATGATCAGCGGATAAAGGGGATTCGCTCCTCTAAAGGTACTCTGTAAAAACTTTGTTTTTTGGTAAAAGTGGCCACGAAGGCACAAAGGCACCAAGAAGGGGATGAATTACAAACCTTAATGGTTCAGTTTTATTGGTTAAATTGGTTCCATTGGTTTGGCTGGTTAAAAAAACAATTAAACCAGTAAAACCATTGGGACAATTTAAATTAGTACTATAATCTTAGTGGCTTAGTGCCTTTGTGGCTGAAATATTATGTTTTTTGATTTAACTGATTGACAACGCTTATGCTAAAACTTGATGCCAAGAGAATAGGACTGCCGAAATACTTTTTTATTATGCTGTTGTTGTTAACAGCCTGCAAAACGAATGTAGTTGTTCCGGAATCGTCTGATACTCCCTACGGCATTGAAAAACTCCTGATCCTACCTGTCAGAGACATGTCCGCAGTGTATGGAGCGAGTGAAAATGTCAGGTGTCTGTTGTGTGGCAGCGTAATTATGACCGGAGAGGTGGCGGAAGGTGCCGTTGAGTTCCTGACCGATAGTCTTTATTCCGCCTTAAAAAGCAAGGGTAATTTTGAACTGGTGCCGCCTGGTAGGGCTCGGGGGATTTTGTCAAATTTGCTGCAAGGCGATGCAGGCACCTTATCGGAACGTGCCCTTTTGGTTAAGACCGGGCAAGCTTTAAATGCCGATGCTGTTTTGGCAGGATATATCTTTCGTTTCAGAGAGCGCATTGGAACCTCCTATGCGGTTAAATCTCCTGCTTCGGTGGCATTCGATATCCATTTGATCCGTGTAGCCGACGGCCGGGTGTTATGGTCCGGTCAATTTAATGAAACCCAAAAATCTCTATCAGAAAACTTTCTCCATCTTGAGACGTTTTTAAAAAGAAAAGCAAGCTGGGTAACCGCTCGCGAAATGGCTCAAGCAGGCCTCGAAGATATCCTGCAATCGCTTTCAGGTTTCGGGATTCGTAATGAAAACCCTGAATAAAATCGTATTACGATTTTATTATTGAAAATTGACGATTGATGATTGACGATTTTTGGAGACGCTCCACTCCGTATATTTTTATGAAAATGATCGCCATCCTTTAATCTTCAATCGAAAGTCTTAAATCAATTAACCATCAATATGCTTATCATACCCGCAGTCGATATCAAAAACGGTAAATGTGTGCGACTTTTTCAGGGACGCCTTGATTCCGAAACGGTTTTCTCCGATGATCCTGCCGCCATGGCAAAGCGCTGGGAAAATGAAGGGGCTGAAATTATTCATGTAATTGATCTTGACGGCGCTGTTGAGAAAAGCCCGAAAAACCTGAATTCTATCGAAAGAATCATTGAAAGTGTAGAGGCTTATATCCAGGTTGGTGGCGGAATCCGCACTGAAAAAACAGCTAAAATGTACCTGGATCTGGGCGTAAAAAGGGTCATTATCGGTACCGAGGCAATCAAGAACCCCAATTTTGTCAAGGATGCCTGCAAGGCTTTTCCCGATCAAATTGTTGTAGGTATTGATGCCCGGGACGGTTTGGTTGCAATCGAAGGATGGACCGAAACCACCCGGATAAAAGACGTCGACCTTGCCAGGCGGTTTGAAGATTGCGGTGTTGCCGCTATTAATTTTACCGACATCCATAGGGATGGAATGGAGACCGGGCCGAATATTGAGGCGACCCGTCGTATCGCCGAAGCAGTTTCTATACCTGTGGTTGCCTCGGGCGGCGTTTCAACGATTGAGGATATCAAAAAACTTATGCCGCTTGAGGCCGTCGGTGTCGTCGGCGTTATCACCGGAAGGGCTTTATACAGCGGCAGTTTAAGTCTAAAAGAGGCCATTGAAGTTTCAAATTAGCATTTTGGAAAAAAAAATGAGTTTAGCCCATTTCTCAGTCCCGTTTCAAGCGGGACGTTTTATAAAATAGCGTAGCTATTTTATCTTGACAAAGCCAAATAAAATATTTATATTCAACGGTTAAAATATTATAAGGGTGCCGGTCATTCAGTCTCTTTATGGTAATTCTCTTTCAGATAAAACCAGTTCTTAGTATTCGTCAACTTGAGCACATAAAGATATTTGCAAAGCTTCATCCCATTAATGATCCTCCTGTTGTTGTCAGTCTTTCCTATCCATAGTGATGGAGGTTTTGGCAATTTATATCCCAGAAGACAAAATTTCGGAAATAAAGAACACCGCCGATATCGTCGATATCGTATCGGAATTGGTGATTTTGAAAAAGACGGGGAAGAATCATGTAGGACTTTGTCCGTTTCATGCTGAAAAAACCCCGTCTTTTACGGTTAGCCCGGAAAAACAGATATTCCATTGTTTCGGATGCGGTACCGGAGGGAACGTTTTCAGCTTTTTAATGAAACAGGAGGGTCTGCCTTTTCCTGAAGCGGTCAGGGTCCTTGCCAGACGTTATGGCATCGAAATGCCGGTACAAAAAATGTCGCCCGAACAAAAAAGACGGATCAGTGAGAAGGAAAGCCTGCTGGCCCTCAATCAGATGGCCATGGATTATTTCCACCAGGCGTTATTGCGCAGTGCTTCAGGCAAGACCGCCATGAAATATCTAAACAAACGGGGGATGAGTAAGGAATCCCTTGATGATTTTCAGCTTGGGTATGCGCCCGAAGGATGGGATAATCTATCAAAATTTTTTTTTAAAAAAAAGATAGCACCGGCCCTGGCTGAAAAAGCCGGTCTGATAGTATCTAGAAAAAATAAAGACGGTTTTTATGACCGCTTCAGAAACAGGATTATATTTCCGATATACAATGTGAACATGCAGCTGGTTGGTTTCGGCGGGCGGGTATTGGACGATGCGCTGCCCAAGTACCTAAATTCTCCGGAAACACCCTTATATAACAAGAGCCGCAGCCTTTACGGCATTCACAGAGCAAAGCAACCTTGCCGGCAGCATGATACGGTATATATCGTTGAAGGTTATTTTGATCTTTTGGCACTTCACCAGCACGGCATCGAAAACACTGTCGCCACTCTAGGTACGTCACTCACGCCGGAGCATGTCCGGCATCTTAAAGGATATGCTGCCAAAATGGTCATGGTATATGATTCTGACGAAGCCGGTATTAAGGCAGTGCTGCGTAGTATTGGAACCTTTAAAAGAGAAGAAGTGGATGCCCGGATTATCGTACTGCCCAAAGGCTATGATCCCGACTCGTTCATTATGAAATTCGGGCATGCGTCTTTTATGAAAATCGCTTCCGAATCAAAAGGGATTATGTCTTTTCTAATAGACTCAGCCGTCAACAAACACGGGCTTTCCAACGAAGGTAAAATCCGTATCGTGCAAGAACTTAAAGAACCGCTTTCCACCGTCTCCGACAAAGTGGAGGAGTCTTTATATATAAAAGAACTTGCTGAGCGTATCGGCGTTGATGAAGCCGCTGTTCAGGCAGAGGTTCGAGCAACGCCGGCCGCTAAAAAGAACGCTTTGGGCGGATTTCACAAACAAACAGAGTTTAAAAAGTGGGACAAGTTTGAACAGAAGATTATAAAAATGATGCTTCAATATCCGCAAATATTACCTGAAATCAGCAAACAGAACATCCTGGATTTTTTTAGCGACGATGGTTTAAGGTCGATAGGAAAGATGGTGCTGGCATACAAGGATGACACGCAAAACCGGATATCTGATATCATGTCTTTGATTGCTGACGATGAGAAAAGAAATTTAATATCCCATATATCAATAGAAGAGGATTCTTGGAATCAAAAGATTTGCCTCAGCATCTTAGCGCAATTTATTTCAAGCCGCAGAAGAAATAAAAAGATTTTGCTTGATCAAATCAAGGCGGCTGAAAAGGCCAATGATGTTGAGCTGATTCAAAAGTTATTGGAAGAAAAGCAAAAAAGGGCAGTGTTGAGCGATAAGCAAAAGATGGCACTGCAAAAATAACCAGAGTTAGGTTCAGAGTTCAGAGGTTCAGGGTTTAGGGGTTCAGGGTTCAAAGGTTCAGGGTTCAAAGGTTAACCTGGAACGTTGAATCCAGAATGTTGAACCTTTGAACGGGGAACGTTGAACCTTTGAACGAGGAACCCGCATCAAGTAGCTAATAGGTTTGCAGGAGGTTAAACTCTATGGCAAAACAATCCGGTAAAAAACGGAAAAGTACAAAAAAAATCTCCAAGAAGGCTATCAAGGATTTGATTTCGAAAGGGAAAGAGCGGGGATATTTAACTTATAATGAAATTAATGAAGCACTTCCTGATGATATGCTTTCCCTGGAACAGATTGATGACACACTCATTATGTTTGATGATAACGATATAGAAATTATAGACGAAAAGAAAACTAAATTGATACCCCGCGCAAAAAAAGCTGCAAACAAAAAAATCGTTACTAGTGATACTTCCAGCGTTGATTTCGGCAAGGTAACCGATCCTGTTAAGATGTATCTGCGCGAGATGGGACTTGTAACCCTTTTGAGCCGGGAAGGCGAAGTTGAAATCGCCAAAAAAATCGAATCCGGAGAACAAGAAGTCTTAAGAGCACTGATAGATACGACAACTGGCGTTTTTTGTCTTTTAGAGCTCGGCGAACATATTCGGCACGGTGCTTTGCGTCCCAAGCATGTGTTAAGGGATATCAGGGATGTTGAAGAAGGAGATAACTATGTTGATGAAGCGCTCCAAATCGAAAGCTTTTTAAAAACTGTTGTTAAAATTAAGGCGATTAATGAAGAAAACGAGGTCTATCGGGAAGAGCTTTTTTTGTCTGATCTTGAACCGGATGAAAGACGTCGGATTAGGAGGTGTATAACTCGTCGAAATAATAAAATATTTGATTCTCTGAAAGATTGGCGCCTTGAAATCGGAGTCATGGAGAACATTGACAAGCTGATCAGGGAACAAATCGAATGGTTTGATTCCATGAACAAAATGATTTTAATGTGTGCTGATGTTGTGAATGCCTCGGTTACGGAACTCCGCGCTAATTTAAGAACGAAAAGCAGCTTTACAAAATGGGCCAAGGATCGCTGCAGCCTGACAAAAGAGGAGATGGGTATACTCTATCAAGACCTACAAAAGATCCAGAAGCAGATCTTGGAGAGAGAGTTTGCCGTCAAAGCTAAAAGCCGAACGTTAAAAAGAGTTGTTTCAGCCGTTGGAGAAGGGCGAGTAAAAGCCAAACTTGCCAAAAGTGAGTTGGTCAAGGCAAATTTGCGCCTGGTTGTAAGTATTGCCAAAAAATATACTAACAGAGGTCTGCAGTTTCTGGATCTGATCCAGGAAGGTAATATAGGTCTTATGAAAGCGGTGGACAAGTTTGAATATCGTCGCGGTTATAAATTCAGTACGTATGCTACCTGGTGGATACGCCAGGCGATAACGCGGGCAATTGCCGATCAGGCAAGAACAATACGGATTCCTGTCCATATGATTGAAACCATTAACAAATTGATACGCACGTCCAGGTATCTGGTGCAGGAGCTTGGTCGAGAACCTACCCCGGAAGAGATTGCCAAAAAAATGGAAATTCCGCTGATAAAGGTGCGCAAGGTTTTAAAGATTGCGCGCGAACCTATCTCACTGGAAACACCCATCGGTGAGGAGGAGGACAGTCATTTGGGGGATTTCATAGAAGATAAAAAGTTTATGCTGCCTTCGGACGCCGCCGTCAGTCTAAACCTCGCCGAGCAGACAAGAAAAGTCCTTGCGACTTTGACACCGCGTGAGGAAAAGGTATTGCGTATGCGTTTTGGTATCGGGGAAAAGGCGGACCATACCTTAGAGGAAGTCGGGCAGGATTTTGCTGTCACCCGTGAAAGGATCAGGCAGATAGAAGCCAAAGCACTGAGAAAACTAAGGCACCCCACTAGAAGCCGGAAGCTGAAAAGTTTTATTGAACAGACGTAAAAATGATGAATTTGCGAAAAGGCAAAATTCATCATGTGTTTGGTGTTTAGTATTTGGTGTTTTGTTTGAATTGCAAATGACGTTAAAAACTTGACAATTATTATTTATAAATATAGGTAATATTTCAGTTCTTTGTAACTTTGTTGCAATTTTAACCGAATCACAAATGATAAATTTTACGGGCCCATAGCTCAGCTGGCAGAGCCACCGGCTCATAACCGGTAGGTCCCTGGTTCGATCCCAGGTGGGCCCACTCACTATTTGCAATAAACCACCAACCCTGTTAATGTGACAAAAGTTCAAATGAACAAAACAAATGAATCTAAGAGAACTAAAATTCGGTATAAAACGTTTTGAAATTAAAAATTTCGAATTACGAATTTCCGGTTTACCCTGGTTGGGTGTAAATTGATAAAAAAGCAAAATATAATACTGCACTGGAAGCTTTATCTAAAAGTGCGGAACTCAAAGCGTGGTTGTTTTCAATAATCACGCTTTTTTATTTATAAAATCGCGGGGGGCGATTTTATGACTGCAACGGTAGCTGATATCATCAAGGTCATGGAAACGATGGCCCCGTTGCGGCTTGCTGAAGAATGGGATAATGTTGGACTGCAGGTCGGACAATTGGACTGGCCGGTCCGCAGTATCTGGGTTGCCCTGGATCCGCTTTACGATGTTGTCGATGGTGCCTGCCGGAATGGTGTTGATCTCTTGATAACCCATCATCCGCTGATATTTAACCCATTGAGATGTATAAACTTCGACACACCCGTGGGCTCTGTTATTCAAGCTGCGGCCGGCCATAAACTGGCCATATTTGCCGCCCATACCAATTTTGACAGCGCTGCAGACGGTATCAACGATCTCCTTGCTTTCCGCGTTGGCCTGGCGGATCTTAAAGTGCTTAAAAGGGGGGATCACCCTTGTGAGGACTCGGCAACTGATGATCTGCAAAAGCAGGGACTGGGCCGGGTCGGAGAGTTGGAAGAAACCATGGAGCTTTTACCTTTGGCGTTATCGATTAAAAAAAAACTGGGGCTTAAATACATCAAAATTGCTGGAAAACCAGATTTGCCGGTAAGGCGAGTTGCCGTATGCTCAGGGAGTGGTTCCGGCCTGATGAAAGATTTTTTTTCATCCGGAGCTCAGGTTTTCATCAGCGGTGACTTGAGATATCATGATGCCAGGGAGGTCGAAGCTTTAAACCTGGGCATTATCGATATGGGGCATTTCGCATCCGAGTATTTAGCAATCGAAGTACTTGCAAAGCGGCTTGATAAAATTCTGACAGCAGACGGCAAGGATGTTAAAGTCGAGGCCTGCAGACTTGAAAATGATCCGTTTTTGGTTTTATAATAGCAGAATTATCACCGCCCATTCGCTTCGCTCATTAGAGTAGCAGAGAACGCAGAGGGTATTTATCTTATTGTTTTCCGTTGACCCCGTTTTTAGCGGGACAGGGACGCCGGAAAACAATAAGTAACAAGCCCTACGGGCATTTAAATTAGAAAAACATCGCGTAGCGATTGAGATTTTTCTTTTACCGGCGTCCATGTCCCGCTCAGCGGGGTCAACGGTAAAAGGAAATTATCTTTTCTTTGCGCTCTTAGCGTCTCTGCGGTGAAAAAATCAGTTAATGGGACCTATATAGTGAGCTAAAATTTCAGAACGGTAACAACGAGAAAAAAATATGAGAGAACAGCTCTATCTACTGGTTAAACTCCAAAAGATCGAAACAGAAACATCAGACATAAAAGCGGAGCTTGGTCAGGTTTCCAAAAAACTTGAAAAGCTCGATGATGAGCGCCATGCATTTGAACAAGCCTTGGCGGACGAAGAATCATATTTTGATGAGTTGAAAAAAAATTATCGGAACTTTGAAGCTGATGCCCAGACGAACTTATCAAGCGTAGAAAAGACCGAGGTGAAGCTCAGGTCTGTTAAGACCAACAAAGAATATCAAGCGCTGTTAAAGGAAATTGAAGACCAAAAGGCTAAAAATTCTAAAATCGAAGATCGGATGTTAGAATGCCTGGACCGCCTGGATGAAGTCGAGAAGAGCATCGCAAAGAAAAAACAAGACCAGATAGAGCTTTCTGAGCAACTAAAAAGCGAAAAAGGGATTATTGCTCAGGACGTGGAGCAGAAAAAGAAGAAACTTATCGAGCTTGATACGGCCCGTGATGAGATTGCCGGCATGATTGAGCCCAAATTGCTGGAAAAGTACAATACAACCAAGTCGCAGCAGGCCGGGGGGCTTGCCGTTGCGTCGGTTAAGAATGCAGTATGTTATGGATGTAACATGAATATACCGCCGCAGATGTATAATGAACTTCATCGCCGCGATGCTTTGATGTTCTGCCCCCATTGTCATCGTATTCTCTACTGGGATGAATCAGGTTAGAATTGGCAAAATAAAGTTGGAAAAACGGTCAGAGCAGTCCAGACGATCGCTGGATCATTTTACGATCTGGAGGAAAGTCCGAACACCATAGGGCAGGGTGCTCCATAACGTGGAGTCGCGGCAACGTGAAGGAAAGTGCAACAGAAAGTATACCGCCCTGCACAACTGTGCGGGGTAAGGGTGAAAAGGTGCGGTAAGAGCGCACCAGTCCTCCGGGTGACCGGGGGAGCTTTGTAAACCCCACCCGGTGCAAGACCAAATAGAGAAGCGTTTGAGAACGGCCCGTTCGAGCTTCCGGGTAGGTCGCCAGAGGTACCCGGCAACCGGTATCCACAGATGAATGATCGTCAGTCGTTTCGGGGTAACCCGAAACGGATACAGAATTCGGCTTACGGGCTGCTCTGACCGTATTTTTTGGATACGAGTTAAGTACATTTTAAATTTAGACAGGATTAACCCCGGTTAAATAGGCTCTGCATTTAACGGGGCAGGCAGGATAGATTCGATCTTTTAATTTTATCATTCACCGCCCATTCGCTTTGCTCATTAGAGGCTCGGAGAACGCAGAGTTTATTTATCTTATTGTTTTCCGCTGACCCCGTTTTTAGCGGGACAGGGACGCCGGAAAACAATAAACAACAAGCCTTGCGGGGGTTTAAAGAAGAAAAACGTCGCGTAGCGATTGAGTTTTTTCTTTTGCCGGCCTCTCAATGGCAAAAGAAAATTAGCGTTACTTTGCGCTCTCTGCGACTTTGCGGTAAAAAATAATATTTTTAAAACCTTTCTTTTGACCTGATATAAAATGGAATTTCAAAAAACTGTATGCGACATTTCATTTGCCGAGAAGGTCCGCATATTTTCCAGCGATTATCTGAAATGTTGTGTCTACATAACAAATTTTGATTCACCCCGGTATCTCTTTACCAAGATGCTTTTTTCAAAGCTGATCGGTACTTCTCAGGTTCTGGAAGACTTCCTTGATTATCATGGTGCCAAAAACAGCAAGGAATGGTATTTCTACAGGGAGCTTTCGGCTGCTGTCAGACATTTAAGCCTTGCGGGCTACTCGCAAACCCATATTTTAAATCGTATTGTATTCTACGGCCTTCCGGATTCTGAGACTTTTGAAAAGGAAGGTACCACCACCCTTTATTTTTTAAGAAAGACTCTTATGAAATTGGCCCCGGTTATCCTTGAAGAGGCCCGGAGGCTCAATATCCCTATACCGGATGAGAGTTATGAAATGGAAGATTTCCCGGGTATTACAACCGGCGAAATGCTTAATTATGATATTGATGATACGGACAAGGACCTTCAAAAGGAAAATATTGTCAAAATCGCCAGCGAACTCCTAAGCATTGCAGCAACCTTTGAACCGCTTAGATTCTACAAACCCTATGATTTTGAAGAGATATTAAGGATCGTACCTGACAGAGCCAACGAGGTTGAAATGCGGCGGTTTGAAATGCTGGTGCACAATTTGCAATCATCCTTCGACACCTATGTCATCCACGGCGGATTTCGTTTCGGCAACCGCAAACTCAAAGACCTGCGCGGCTACTTTTCGGTTGTATTTCACCTGCTGCAGATGATCGGTCGGCTTCTCCATTTTTATGAGCGGCATCTTCACGAGGCCGGATATAAGGACAGCTACAAAAAAGTTCAAGATCAATTATCCGTTTTAATCGATCCTGAAACCCTGCTCGACCGTACCATTAATTTCGGCCTTTACTATGTCTGCCATTACTTTGCAACCGGGAAAGAGCTGGCACGCGAGATCCTGAATGAAAACATCGAGCGATCTTCCATTGCCGTCAGTGTACCCGTGAAATTAGGTTTTCACAGTAGACCCAGCCTGCTGGTGGCAAAGATAGTTCAGCATTACGGGGGGCAGGTGGAGTTATGTGTGGGCTACGACCGCTTTGACGCCAGCAGCGTACTCGATATCCAGTGGGCCGGGGGTAAGATTCAGAAGGAAAACATTACTGAAGTTATTTTTGAAGGCGACGTGCGGGCCTTAAAAGATATTGAAATCCTTGCCAGGGTTAATTACGGTGAAGACTCAATGGGCAAAGGCATTCCGCTGCCCACGGAGCTCAATTATCTCAGACATTAAGGGGTTCTGGGTTCCGGGTTCCCGGTTCAAAAGTTCAGCTTTCTGGGTTCCCCGTTCAGGGTTAACCTCTGAACCTTAATGGCGTCGTAAAAAGCCCCATCTACTGCGCTTGTCCGCCTCAGGCGGGTTGCAGTATTTTTATCCCGCCGAGGTTGAGCGGGGATATATGAACCTTTGAACCCTGAACCTTGAACCTTTGAACGGTTACAATCATGGTTTCTGCTATAATAGTCGCTGCCGGCAAAGGCCTCCGGATGAACCACAGTGTTCGCAAGCAGTATCTTTTAATTGCGGATCGTCCGGTTCTGGGCCATACCCTGCTGGTCTTTGATGGCAGTGAGCGCATCGATGAAGTCTTTGTGGTGATTTCAAAAGAGGATTTCGATTTTTGCCGAGATACCTTAATTCCCCCCCTTAAGCTTAAAAAAAAGATCAATCTGGTCAGCGGCGGAACAGAGCGTCAGGATTCCGTCTACAACGGACTTCTGGCATTGAGTCAAAAAACGGGTACGGTTGTTATCCACGACGGGGTGCGCCCCTTTGTTCGGCCCGCAGAACTGGCGGTATGTATTACCGGTGTTGAAGAAACCGGGGCCTGCATCCTGGGTATTCCTGCCGGCGATACCTTGAAGCATGTGGATAAAACAGGCCGGATTGAAAAAACGCTTGCCAGAGATAACATATGGCTGGCCCAGACTCCGCAGGTTTTCAAATATGAATTAATACTAAAAGCCCATGAAACGGCTCGCAGGGACGGCTTCAG
>JAQYVG010000290.1 GCA_030145595.1 Desulfobacterales bacterium
AATCGCTCTGTTGCCAGAAGATTTCCGTCAGTATCGAGGATCTCCACTCGCCAAAAACCGATTTCATGAGCCTGAATGATTTTAGAACTGTATGTGCGCCAGGCCGGGGGACTGACGTTCAATCTCACCCGCGCGCGCGCGCGTTGTTCATTGCCATAGTACCATGCGTGGACAACTTCGGTCTGGTTTTCAATATTCGCAATTTTACTGACGCAATAAAGCTTTCCCACCGTAGCTGCAAAGCTGCCTTCGTCACTGACAACCTCATGATCAACCACATCCTCACCAATTGCTGAGCTTTCGACCTGTATGGTGCTGGCAAAGGCAGCCACCGTAAATACCATGCAGACCACCAAAATAGCCGGTAAAGTAAATACTTTTTTCATTGAAATACCTCCTGAATAGTTTCGGGGCGTCGCCCCGGTTTAAAATGTTGGGATTTATACCGCTTTCCATAATTATGTTCAGAAATAAGGAATGGCGGCATAAGTGTTTGTAGAACAAAACGTTTGATAACCGCATCTATCGGCTTGATTCAGTCAAAACTTTAGCGAAAATAAGGATCGTAAATCGACATTCTTTCGGTGACGCGCTTGATGTAGTTTTTTGTTTCAAGGGGCGTTTTTTGCCTCAAAAGCGAATAAACCTGGTCATTGCTCATTTGCGCAATCGGATATCTATCCACAATCTTTCTGCGCATGGCAGTGGGGCCCCAGTTGTATCCGGCAATGGCCACATAATGGTTTTTCGTTTCGTTATGAATATCTCTAAAATAATTATATTTCAGTAAGGACAGATACGCGGCTCCAAGTTCGATATTATTTTCCGGAACAAAAAGATAATCCCATGAGATCAATTTGTCTTGGCCGTAAATTGATCTGTAGGCCTCACGCCCGGCATACTTGGGGATAATCTGCATAATCCCGATGGCCTTGGAGCCTGAAACGGCTCTTGGATTGAAATAGGATTCGGTATGCATGACGGCAAGTATGAGCTGCGGTTTCAGGCCAAAGCGCTTTGCATTTTTTTGCACTACCGGCAGATACCTCTCGGACCGGAGACGGATATGGTTCGGTACCAGGTCGATATCAACGGAGTATTTCCGCCGCTCGACTCCGTCTTTGGCCTTAAAGGTTTGAGGCGACGGTATTAATCTAGGCAACACCTCTTTTTCAATATAGTTTTGCATGTTGCCAAAAGTCACCTTGTCTCCCTGCCCGGTAACGATCTGATTTTCCAATATCCGTTTGTTGGCAACATCTGTCTGTCTCAATATCTTTTCAATCTGCCGCTCGATTTTGCGCCGGGCTTTTGTCAGGGCCTCAGGGTCGTCCTTGGATACAACGGCTTCCAATACTATCTTGCCGTTGTCAAAATCAACTTTGCTCCGGGAATCTTTGTCCGTACTATAGTCGACCCAATCCTTTTTGGTTGAGTGGACGAAGGCCTGCCATTTG
Source organism: Desulfobacterales bacterium (assembly GCA_030145595.1). Classification (GTDB taxonomy): domain Bacteria; phylum Desulfobacterota; class Desulfobacteria; order Desulfobacterales; family UBA11574; genus Desulfatibia_A. The sequence goes on from JAQYVG010000290.1 coordinate 1,458, forward strand.
CGCTCCGCTTCCGCCTTCAGGCGCGCCCACGTTTCGTCTTGTTCCTTTTCAAGCTCGGCCCACTGTTTTTCCATATCCAGGCGCTGATCCTGATACTGCCTTTGCATGGCTTTGACCTGAGCCTCATAATCCTTGTTCAATTTTTCAAAGGGGTCTTCAGCTCCGAGGATCGAGGCGCTAAACAGCACCAATATTATTAATACAAAAATCAAATGCGGTCTTTTCATAATATTCACCTCTTTTTATTTAGACAGGATCTACCCGTCTTCGCTGAAGCTTCAGGCTACGCCTCCGGCTTCGACCCGACAGGTCGACCCGACAAGACGACCCGACAAGACGCCGCGGCAAGCCAGGATTTTCAGGATTTTTTTGCCTGTCTCACTGCAAGCGGGGAAAAAAGCAAAAATCTAAATCCCTATTCGAGGGAATTTATTCTTATTCTCGACAATCCGATTTTAAAAAATTCTTCAAGTGATTATATTCAGTATACGGAAATTTCATAAAAATTCAAGCACACGTGCATCACTCTCATCCAAAAATAAACACTTTAATACTTGAAACCCGCTAAATATGATATATTTTAACCCTAATCGAACGAAACGCTCGATTGACACATTCAGTTTTAACTTAAAAATATCATGGCTGACTATTTTAGCCGCATGAGACAGTAGGAGGATAAAGTGCAGAAAAAAACACTCTATGACGTGGTGATCCTGGGTTCAGGGCCCGCGGGTTTGCAAGCGGCCATTCATGCATCACGCAAAAAAGTTTCGGTGCTTGTTTTGGGCCGGCAGTCAAAAAGCAGCCTTTTCTATGCGCATGTGGAGAATTTCTGTAGTCTTTTCAAAGTTTCGGGCGAAGAGATACTCCGCACAGGCCGGCAGCAGGCCCAAGAGTTCGGCGCTAAGTTTTTGGAGGAAGATGTTCTGCATATAACTCCAACCAGCCAATTATTTGAAATAAAAGTGGAAAGCGGTGATGCTGTTCAAAGCAAGGCACTCATCATCGCCACCGGCACAGCACGCAACAAACTGGGAGTAGCCGGTGAAAAAGCCTTCCTTGGAAAAGGAGTCAGCTACTGCGTCGAATGCGATGCCAACTTTTATAAAGGAGAAGATGTCGCCATTATTGGTGGGGAAAGTGCGGCCGCAGACGGAGCCTTGACACTGACCCACTCTGCTAAAACCGTTCATTTGATCAGCGAAAAACTCCAGATGGTAGATACCCTCAAGGAAGAACTTCAAAAAAGTAATGTTACTATTCACGAGGGCTTCAAAGTCAGGGAAATCGTCGGTGATAATCAGGTTCAGGAAATTGTGCTGGACAACGGCACCCGGATTCCGGTCAGCGGCGCATTTATCGAACTTGGAGCCAAAGGTGTCATGGAACTGGCATTCAGTCTCAACATTGCCCTTGACGATGAAATGAAATTCATTCAAACCAACAAAAAGTTTGAAACTAATGTTCCTGGAATCTTCGCTGCCGGAGACGTCTGCGGCCCGCCCTGGCAGATGGCTAAAGCTGTCGGCGAAGGGTGCGTCGCCGGTATCGGCGCGGCAAACTACGCCAAAAAATTAAAATTGACTGAATAAGGATACATAATCATGACGATTCCCGGCAATCTGCTCACAACCGCCATGGCCGTGATGCCTCACAAAGATCCCAATAGAGCCCTGGACGCAGCGCTGTCTCTGGACATCCCCTTTTGGCCCCAGCTGCCCCGTATGAATTATTATGAAGACATGTACGTGCAGGCCTCGGAGCATTTTCCGGGTATATGCCTGGACATGGAAAAACAGACGCTCTCTTTTTCCATGGATAAGTTTTTAAACGAATTCGAAGAGACCATGTCTCATTTCGATCAGCCGGAGTACTTTGATATCAGCCATGACTATTCTGTCGTCTACCACCGCTTTTTAAAAATGGACCTGTCCGACCGGCCGGCCATAAGGGGCCAGCTTGAAGGACCTGTCAGCTTCGGCCTCAACGTCCTCGATCAGGACAAACGTCCGATCCTTTTTGACGATACCATCCGCCCCTTTATGTTCGAATTCATGGCCAAGCGCATCAATATCCAGCTCAAGCGCCTTAAACACTTAAACCCCCATGCCTTTATGTTTGTCGACGAACCGGGTCTTCAGTTTCTGTTCAGCGCCTTCTCCGGTTATGACAGTGCCAGAGCACGCACTGATATGGAAAATTTTTTTTTAATGACTGAGCGACCGTGCGGGGTTCACCTGTGCGGTAATCCGGACTGGGATTTTTTGCTGGGCCTTGACATGGACGTTCTCTCTCTGGACGTCTATCTGAACGGCGAGATTTTTTCCTCATATGCCGCCTCGATTAAAAAATTTCTCAACAAAGGCGGTGTCATTATCTGGGGAATCGTACCGACCAATTTCGAGCCTTTTGAGCAGGAAAACATCGATGCTTTGGAAAGGCGTCTTATTGGTTTGTGGGAAATTCTCAGCAAAAAGGGTATTGACAGAGATTTTCTGCTGTCAAAAAGTCTGATTTCGCCGTCCACCTGCTGTCTGGTGAATCCGGATGGAGAAAAAACCGTAGAAAAAGCCTTCAAAGTTGTCAACAGCCTTTCCGCCAGACTCCGGGATAGATTCAAACTTGGCTAACTAGTGTCCATCCATAAATGAGGATTTTTGTTCAAGATCAAGGCATGCGAAAAAAATAACCACAGGCATATAG
>JAQYVG010000291.1 GCA_030145595.1 Desulfobacterales bacterium
GGTTTATTGCTTCCTGAACCGAATCTAAGAGGATGGCCATGTTTCTATTTATCCTATTGATTTTCTTTCCGTTTAGCGCAACTCCCTGCTCAACCCTGTCTATTCTTGCATAAATAGCCTGACGAACCTGTACATCTTTAAAAGTTGCACATCCAAACAATCCGACAAATACTCCCATAATCAGCATAACTGCATAAACATATTTTTTCATAATATAGCCCCGTTCCGGCTTGTCCGGGCTAGGCATAATCAACAACCGCCGATTTTTTTTCCCCTTCTACCTCGGCTGTTATCGACAATCTCTGTGCCATATCTATTGAGAACATAACGACAATATCGATTTCACCGGCAGGTTTTGGAGGCAGTTTTTCGATGGGTATCTTTCCGATAAGAGAATGGGTATTTTCTGAAATATCTCTACCTGATCCCTGATAGACTGCTATTTCCAGTTTTTTAACATTATCCTTGACAGTGGTGAACACTTGTTTGGCAGTGCAAGGCGCCTGGCGATTTGCAGGAATAAGCTCTTTGAACCGGTTGCCGTTTGTCTTGAGTCCCAGGGCATGACTCGTACGGGTTCGAATAACAATTTTTTTGTCAAAAAAATCTTTATTGTCCATATAGGCGGCATACATTGCCGCACCTTCGGCAACGCTTGTGGATGGGTTAATATTACTCCATGTTTTTTCAGCGCCCAGGATATCATCCAGCAGATTTTTTATGCATGGTATATCGCTTGAGCCACCAACTCGTATGACACGATCAATATCGGAAGGTTTTAAATTGGAACTGGACCAAAGCTTATCAATAATTTTTGAAATCTTATCGAAATAGTGTTTTATGGATTTTTCGAATTCTTTACGGGTAATCGAAACTTCAATGTGTACATCAGGGAGTATAAACGGAACGGCAACAAAGTAGTCCTGGGAGGCACTCAATGCAATCTTGGCCAATGTTGACTGTTCAAGCAGGTTCCTTTGCGCTTTATTGAACAGTTTTGGTTCAACACCATCTAAGGAAACACCACTTTTTTCCAAAATAACATCCGCAAGGCAGCTATCGAAGTCCATTCCACCCAGCCTGTCATCACCGCTGCTGGCAAGGACCTCAAAAAACATTGTATCTTCTGTATGCTTAAGTTGAAACAATGTAAGATCAAAGGTGCCGCCCCCAAGATCAAAAACAAGAATTTTCTGGTTAAACTCTTTGTTAAAATGGTCCTCACAAATTTGCAAGGCATACGAAAGAGAAGCGGCGATTGGCTCTTGAATAATTCCAATACAATTAATATCAGTCATTTCAGCTGCCTTGCGTGTATTGGCCATCTGGTGCGCTTTGAAATAGCATGGAACCGTGACAACACTGCCACGGCTGTTGAAAGTACCCGTTGGATATTTCATCTTGGCATCTTCATACACCTTGTCCAAAATCAAGGAAGAGAGTGTAATAGGCGTAAATTCTTTACCTCCAAGCATGACTTTCTGATTGCCGTCATCCATCAGCCGTTTGACACCGACTATCATATTTTCCGGCACCATAAGTCCTTTGTTATATGCTATTTGGCCAACCAGAATTTCATCATTGTCCGGGTTATAATAGACGACCGATTGAGTTGTATCCTGGCCAGCCCTGTTTTGAATGATTTGAGGTCCTTTCCTGTCTACCCATCTGGCTAATGCACTGAAGGTTGTGCCTAAATCAAAGCCCAATACCGGATTAGTTTCGTTATCAGTACCCATTTAAAATCTCCTATCGAGAAAATTAATGCAATTATATGCGCTTTGGTTCTTTTTTCATCAAACCCATCATTGTGTTACCCCGCAAGACGTTACTTCCGATTAATCATTATTCTTAATAACAACCACCCGTGCAACGCGAAGCATCTGCCGGTTTCCATTGTGAGCAACGTACTCATACCCATCCCTGCTGATCTCTTTAATTTGTTCGTTCTCCATCTCAGGATCGGCCTCAACTGAAGAAGGTTCCTGACGCTCAAAATCGATCATCATACCAGGCTCTATGTCCATCCGGTAAACACCTATATCATTCAGCCGGGTTAAAAAGGTGCTGCTAAGTGTGAAATAGGTATTAAACCACTCACTTAATTTTGATTCTGATTCCTGGTATTGCTCCATCAATTCATTTATCAGAATCGAGGTGTGATTCTTTCCATCAATAATACCATCAAGGATAGGGAGAACCTGTTTTTCAATGAAATCAAGCCATGTCTTTTGCCGTTTATCAGCGAGTTCACCAGCTTTGGACACAAGTTTGTAGTTTGACCTATTGATAATGTCCAGATTCTTGTTTATCTTTTTTTGGGCCGACTTCTCATTTATTTCACCTTCCAGAAGTTGCATCCACTCATCTTCCTCAAACTCTTTTAACTTGTCAGCTAAATCAATTTCCGCTACTAGACTTTTCAGTCGATCATCCTGTTGAATCAAGCGTTGTAGCATCCGCCCAATAATGTTGAGTCCCTGCTGGCTGCTTCCCAGCGTTTCTTTAAGTTCATCTGGCAGACTTTCCAGGATCTTATTGCTGTTGGCGATAACTTCATCAGTAGCGTCTACGGCCTCTTTGATCATGAGTTTCAGTCTTTGCCCACGCTCAAGCCAAAACCCGGCATTTTTTAGACACAGCTCAATGCTCTTTTCGTCGTCTTTAATGCTTTCCTGTGCTTTAGCCTGGGCCTGGGCGATTAAACCCTGGATATCTATGACAGGTTCTTTTAGGACTATCTCTTCGTCGTCCTTGGGCGGATGAAGTTGTGACTCTATCTGTTTCAGGTGCGCGCAAATTTCCTCAAATTTCGCTTCCAGCACGTTAACCCGCTCTTCAAGTGTATTAATCCTGTCATCCCGTTTTTCCCATTCCGCCTCAAGGCCTTCGATCTTTAAAGAAACCTTTTGTAATGGCTCCATTGCAAAAGCTTGCAAGGCCTTGGTTACTTCTTCGGCTTTCCCATCGGCAGGCAGGCTCTGATTATCTTCAGAAATATTCTTTTTTGTGGCGTTCATAGTATTCAATGTCCCATTGATTGTGAAACAAATTCTATTATGCCGTAAGATTACGTTATGCTTCGCTGACCGGTTACCGGCTATCGTCCGTCTGGTGTAATTCTCTGTTGTTTTTCAATTACGGCGGACTCGCGGATTTCCAGCGCATCTGATGAACTGGAACTGCTGGCCCTTACTTGCAACAGATTTTGGCTGTCGATCTCAAATTCAACATTTATAGTCTCTTCACCTTGCGGTTTTGGCGGGATTCCCTTAAGAAAGAATTCGCCGATGCACTTGGCGCTCTCAGATGATACATATTCAACATCTTCAGAGGACTGAAACACCATAATAGCCAACTCTGTGACATCGTCGAACGGCGTTACATAATCTTTAGCGGCAATGACGGGTTCTTCCGCCGGTATTTTCGTATCCTTTGGTATCAGGCGGCTAAACTTGCCGCCGACAACTTCGATCCCCAGATGGTGAGTGACAATATTATCCATGTCGATCACAAACTCAGGAGTGTCTTCTTTCGGACGTTGTTCCAATTCAGGATCCGGCAACATCATTGTAGCCCCGAGTATGGCCGCGCCTCGAGCTATTGCAGTATCCGGATCTGTATCGGAATAAGGTTCTTTTCCGAACATTTCATACAACATTTCTCTTACCAGGGGGATCTTACTGGAACCGCCGACAAGGATGATCCTGTCAATATCTCCAATATTAAGCTTTGCAGTACTTAAAGCCTTTTCAACCGCACCCTTGGTTTGAAGTATCAGGTCACGGATTTCTGCATTGATTTGTTCCCGGGTGAGCTCAAAATTATCTATATGGTGAGGCTGCCCGCTCTCGTCTTGGATGAAGTTGGGGATATCTAATAAGGTCTGGGTTGCTTCGGAGAGTTCATGTTTTGCAGCAATTACTGCCTCAAGCAGCTTTTGTTGAGCTTCTCTTGCTGTTTTACTGCTGATGCCCTGGTCCTTTTCTTGATCAAAAATATCGATATTGGATGCCTTTGCAAACTCGCCGGCCACTTTTTTCATAATCGCTTGGTCAAAATCATCTCCTCCCAGCGCTTGAATACCTTCCTTTGCAAGGACTTTAAACTGTTTGTTTGCATAACCTGAGGAATCGACTTCAAGGATAG
>JAQYVG010000292.1 GCA_030145595.1 Desulfobacterales bacterium
AAAAAAGTGGTGTTTTTAGGCTATATTTTCAGATATTCTAATTTTTCACAAGTTGCATGTGTTAAAATCTCTTGAAGATTTTTCTCAAAACAAAATGGATCGAGGTATGTAAAAAGTGAAATTTTTGAAAAAATTCGTTCGGTGAATTTTGTGTAATATGGTTATTAATGACCACTTTTTTGTGGCCTTTTTTGATCCGGCCAAGGACGCTATCAGCAATGATACGGATTTTCTGGCGCGTGTTAGTGATTTTCTGGACTTGCCCGCCGGACGGGAGAGCACGATGAATATCATGAGCCTTTGGTATGACTATTCCAGTAAACAGAAGAAATATCTGGATGCCAAGGGACGGTATCTGGCCAAACTGAAGCCGGATAAAAGCGGCAATGACATAAATTATATCTGGAACGGCGATGGCCATAACGACAATGCACTGCTAACGGTGTTCAGGCACTTTGACAGTGCCAGCGTTGTAAAGGGTTTTGTGGGAGAGATACCCAAAACCGGCTGGGTGATAGACTTTCCGCTGCTGGAACGCATCCACTATCTGCTGGTCGCCGGGTTCAACGTGTATGACAATGTCGGGCATCAGCTCAAAACTCGTCTTTATATGGACTTTCTGCGCATGGAGGGCGAGAACAACTTTTTGAGCTTCCTTCCCAAGGATAAACGCGAGGAGATAAGAGCAGGGTGGTATAAGGGCGCCAGAGCCGAATTTAAAAATTACCTGCAGAACCCTTTGCGGGGGCTTGAATGGGACACCGGTATTGTCTACAGCACAGACGATCCCAAAAAGGAGTTTATTGAAAAGATACTTGAGCATGCGGGTCCGGTTGCCAATGCCGACGACTATTTGAACCGCTGCCCTGAAAAAAACTGTGTTGATCAAAAATCAGGACTCTTTGAACAGAAAGCAGACCTTGCTCTGCAAAAGATAACGGCAATTCGCGGTCCTGAGATACAGGTGGTCCCGGATGTTACCTTTATCCATGTCGCTACCGGTAATAAGGATAATGACCTGGCCTATACCATCATTCGCAACAAAGCTCTGAGCAATATTTCATTCATGCTTGGTGAAGATAAACGACGCATTGTAGATGACGACACTCTTACCCTTGTAAAGGGACATGTGGGCAGCTATCCAAACTCATTCTGCCGTGTCAATCTGGTACAGATAGATGATTTTGTTGATGATTTTCTCACAATCAGGGATCAACTTAGCTATTACAATGTTGCCGGAAAGTATGCCGTAAAAAGAACCAGTTCGAATTTCTGGGAGGAGGCCGACTGGCATTACAAAAAATATCTCAAAGATCAGCCCATTGAAGCCGGCCTTTTTGATATGTACCGTTTCAGCCGGGTTGCGGAGAAATCGGATGTTCAGTTTAAATGGTAATCGGATGCTTTTTCGATAACCCCGAAGGTATGCCTAGAATCTCTGATCGCCACCATAAAAATTTGACGAATGGCTTCGCAATGATCATTTTCTTAAACAGTAAGCTAAGACATACTGAAGCTTTACCTAACAGCAGGACGGGCGCGTATGAAAGTCTTTAAATTTTTTCGAATACTGATTTTGCCGGCACTGCTGATTATTTCTGCATGTGCACACCATCAAAGGGTCCCAGCCGAAATACCAAACACCCTATACTCGGCTGACGGCGGCGGTGATGAAATCCTGAACCAATTTGCACCCATTTTTATGGTGCATGGCTACTCCGCTGCTTACAATCGTATCGGGCGGCCCGCGGCCAGATACGACAGCCAGGGAAACGAACAGATATATATAGACAGCGAAAACCCGGTTTTCTATTATTTAAAGCAACATTTTACCACTGATAAAGGTTCTTATACCAACCTGATATATAGGGTCCACTTTTCTAAAATACCTTTCAGTCTGATTCCGTTTAATTTAACCGCCGGCGGCAACGTGGGTTTGATGGTGGTTATCACCCTGGATTCACGGGCAAAGCCCGTGCTGGTTACCACGGTTCATACCTGCGGCTGCTACCTGGCAATTTTGCCTACGTCCTTTCTGCCCGGCGATGCTTTGCCGCTGAACTGGCAGGATAAGCCGGTCAGAGCCTATGGTGAGAAACTGCCCTGGCTGCTGGACTATTCCAGCAGGGATAATCCGGGATTGGTAGTCCATTTAAGACCCGGTGTTCACAGGATAATGGATCTTGAGATTATGGCAGCCGCTGAACTGCAGGATCTGAGGCGCTTTAGTGTCATAAAAACGCCCCTGCAACCCGTCCGGGAGCTGGAGCAGATTCCTCTGGGCAAAGGGTCCACCAGCTTTTACTATCAAAAGGGATCGCTCAAAGGCCATGTCAAGGGATCCGTCAAGTTTTTGGAATCAATCTTGCTCAGCCTGCCGAGCCTGGATTTATTTGTAGGAACAGACAAAGTTTACGGCGATCGGCAAGAAACCGGCAATCCCTTTTACACCAGCCTGAAACCCTGGAACCGCAATGCCTCGGACATGGGTGATTTTGTCAGATTCCTCGAATTCTGGGGCTGGCGCCTGTGATGGATATTTACTAACCATTCGAACATATTTATCCGCCTTAAGTGGATACTTTATATCCACCATCGTTTATCTTCTCTACTTAAAAATAATCAGCCTGAAATAAATGTCTCAAAATATATTGTTTTATCAGAATGTTGTATTGTTTTTCACTGTAAGGCATTTTTTGGCACACAGTTTGCTATAATGAGTAGCAAGCCACGCGGGCTTATTAATAATTTTAAAACCTGAATTTTTTATGTGAAAGGAGAATAAAGATGTATAACAATTTTAACAGAAAAATAATTGCGGTTTTGGCAGTTGTTGCTCTTGTGGGATTCGGATCTTACGCCTTTGCCGACCGGGGCGGGGGGTACGGTGATCGTGGCTATGGTCACGGATACGGCATGGACTACGGCCGCCACGGATCCGGCATGGGCTACGGCCATCGAGGATACAGAGGCGATTGCCGTCAAGACAGAGACTATGAGGGTGACCTGACCCGGGATGAAATCCGACAGCTCGACGAAGCACATGCAGCTTTTTATAAAGACACTGAAGAACTCAGAGATAACATTTATGATAAAGAAGTGGATTTGAACAGAGAGCTGGCCGGTGAAAATCTGGACAAACAGAAGGCTGCCCAACTGCAAAAGGAGATTTCCGAACTAAGAAACAAGCTAGATCAAAAACGGCTTAACCATCAAATTGAGATCCGTAAGATTGCCCCCAACGCCGGAAGAGGCTGGATGAGGGGTTACGGTTCTCGCGGTGGAAAATCCTATCAACGTTAGCCGGTGCCCCATCATTTCCTCCTAAGAGGGGCGGCCTTTCGGGGCTGCCCCCCTGAACCCTGAACCCCTGAACCTCATAAGCGCTATGTTGTTTTGAGAGATGAACATCGAACGTCCAACGTTGATGATCTAGTAAAAAATCACGAATTCAACTATAGATGGCTAAGTAAAAAGGTTCATATACAAGGCGTAGTATTTTTTCAGGAACGAGGCCATACATGTCGTATGCCGAGTGTCTGAAAAAATACTACAACGCAGTAGATGGGACTTTTTACGACGCCATCATTATTGGACGCCGTGTGACTTGAGTAGTTCCAAAACCTCGGGAAAGTCGATACCGAGCCTTTTGACGGTTGCAACTGTCGGGATGCCGTTTTGAGTCCATCCTCTGCGTTTATATACGGCATCCTTTAATGTTTCATATTGCTCCTCACGAAACTGTCGCAGCAGTGCTACTTTTTCCACAGTCGACTTGTCCTCGATTTCGACCTTGTATTGTTCGACCAGCTGTTTGTCGTAGCGCTCTTGGCGAGATTCATATTCAACGACTTTGACCGGTCCGGTTGAACGGTAGGGGATATTGTCGTGCCGGCGCCGGCCAAAGCCCATTTTAAGATTGAAGATGCGCTGGAAGTTGTAAACCGCTTCGCTCATGCGAATCAGGTCGTCCGGTGTTGTCTGTTTGCCGACCACCGAAGCGAAATACTGAGCATACCATTCTACGTGCTTCATGACTTTGGCAGGTTCCATGGTGTCTTTATTGTCTTCCGGTATAACATCGTTCCAGGGAAGCTTGCACAATCCGCACAAGCCAAACCAGGTCCGGAACATGGGAAACC
>JAQYVG010000293.1 GCA_030145595.1 Desulfobacterales bacterium
AGTACGATTGTACCCGTTATGAGTACGATAAATGAAATCAGCAAACTGGGTACGACTTTATTTGGAAAAACCCGCCGGGCAGTACTGGCGCTGCTATACAGCCATCCGGACGAATCGTTTTATTTACGCCAGCTTGCGCGGAGGACTGGTGCGGGGATGGGATCTCTGCAGCGTGAACTAAAGCAACTTTCGGAAGCCGGCATTATTATCCGCAATGAGATCGGGCGGCAGGCTTTCTTTAAAGCCAATCCGGACTGTCCGGTGTACCAGGAGTGCTGACTCCCAGAATAATTGACCCCGAATATCTCGCAGTAGTTTAACCCGCTATCCCGCAACCCAGCTACCCCGCCTAATAAAAAAAAGAAACTACCCCGCCTTGGTTGAAAAAGTATCCCTCCCATATTAAAAGGTTGGTTTCGCAGGCCTAACCTTAAAAACAGAAGGGATACCCAAATGCCGCCTACAGCGACACTTGAAGACATTAAAGCACATCAGAGGAAAGTCGAAAAGGATAAAATTACGCCTGATAACCTGCCCGCGTGTCCGCGCTGCAGTGTTGAATCAGAATTTTTCAAGATTCACGCATACCGTGAGCGTCGATTTTTAATTATTATCGAGATGTTAATCAAAGCGGCCTACTGCAGCCTGGTCCGATTTAGATGCCCCGGTTGCGGCAAAACATTCACCCATTATCCGGATTTTGCCATCCCGCAAAAACATTATACGCAGCCGACCATCACTGGATTTTCCGATACTTACGTTGAATCTGACGACATGACATACACACAGGCTGTAATGGTCGATAACAGCGTTCCTGGATATCCGGAAAGCGATTCTTCAGATGTGCCCACATTGGCCCCAACAACGATACACCGGTGGATTACAACCCTTGGCCGTTTTACCCAAACCTGCCGAACAGCCCTGATCCTGGTGCTTCAGGAAAACCCCACATTAAGTATTTGTCGAGACCTTGCCCGGCTGATTATTGTGCAACGAAAATACAAAACCAATCACCGGAAAAAACAGCTTATCGGCTGCCGTCAACTGGTGATCATCGAAGCTTTTTTTCAAGCCACCTTCAACACCTCAATTTTCACCAAGTTGGCAACGCGCTGTGCCTTTAGCTGAGGTAAGTTTGCCTCCAGAGATGAAAAGGAGGCAATCGCTTGGACAAAAAGCAGGAAAAATGGGCTATTTTTTGGTGTGATCTGCTAAATCCGGTCATTTACGAAGAGATCGAACCGGAACTGACCAACCTGTTTCTTAAATCAAAGGCCGATGAACAAATACAGTTCCCGGACGGACGTGTCGGCAAACCCTCGCTAAAAACCCTGAGACGCAAATTAAATCGCTACCGGCTGGGGGGATTTGACGCCCTTTCACGTAAGGGCCGATCCGATCGTGGCAAACCTCGCAACATTGCCGGTAAGATCATCGAAAAAGCCATTGAACTGAAAAAAGAACAGCCCTACCGCAGTCCGAACACCATCAACCGATTCCTTGAAGAATTGTATGGACAAACCGTAGCTCGATCCACCTTGTACCGGCATCTTAAACAGGCCAACGCTACCCGTATCAAACTGGGTGTGCTTCGCAAAAAGGTCCGCAAACGATGGTCCAGGAACCACACCCACGACCTATGGGTCGGTGACTTTGAAGATGGACCGTATGTGATCAACAACACCGATGTGGTCCCCACCTATCTGTCGGCTTTCATCGATTGCCACAGCCGCTTTGTTGTCGAAGCACGATATTACTTCAGGGAAAATCTGGATGTCTTGATCGATTCTCTGATCCGGGCTTTTTCCACGCATGGCGCTCCCAAACAACTTTATGTGGATAACGCCAAGATCTACCACGCAAACGGATTGAAAGCGGCTTGCTACCGACTGGATATCAAACTACTGCATCGACCGCCGAAAGATCCGCCACCTGGAGGCCTTATTGAACGATTTTTCCAAACCGCTCAGGATCAATTTGAAGCCGAAGTGCGTGCCGGTGATCTGTTGACCCTGGCCGAGCTTAATCGGATTTTGTCCGCCTGGCTGGCGGTCAGTTATCACAAAGACAAACACTCAGAGACCGGACAACCTCCGCAACAACGCTATCAAAAAGGGGTGACGGTTATCCGTCAAGTCGACATGGGACGGGCGATTGAATCTTTCATGCAGTCAATACTGCGTACCGTCAACAGAACATTTTCCGATGTTCAGCTCAGCAGACGATTTTACCGCGTCGATCCCAAACTGCGCGGCGACCGGGTGCAGGTCAAATTCGATCCGTTCTCAACCTTCGATACCGTACACATCTACTCGCTCGCCGGTGAATATCTGGGCCACGGGGCCCTTCATGACCGTTCCAGCGTTATCGCGCAAGGCCCCGAGTCAAAACGGGCAAAACCCAAACACAGCTATACCGATCTTTTGCTCCGCCAGCACAAAAAGATGCTCGCCGAGCAGACCGGTGGCATTGATTACCGGAAAGTCGTGGCAAAAAGATCCTGGCCCTTTCATGAGTTCGCCAAAACTGTGGCCCAGCTGATGGGTAGAAAGGCCGGCCTGGCGGATCTTTCCGCCGGTGAACTGGAATCTCTCAAAAAAGTCTATAACCAAAGCCTCGCCCTCAATCGTCATATGGTCAAAGCCGCTTTTGAAAAAGCCCCATATCCTACGGTTCCTTACGTCGTTCGGGAACTTAAATATCTAATCCAAAAGGAGAAAAACCATGTTTCTTAACCATTTTGACCTGACAGCCCACCCCTTTGCCGAAAAACCGCCCATCGATTGGCTGCTGCGCGATGAACGCACCGATCAGGCACTTGCCAGACTCAAATTCTTTGAGCAACAGGGCGCCATTGCATTGATCATCGGGCAAACCGGCCTGGGCAAATCCTCGCTTCTCAGACTCTTTATCGACCAGCTGCCCCACAATCGCTACCACCCGGTCTATCTGCACCTCACACCCCTGAATGCCAACGCCTTTTTGCGGTTGATCGTCACCAAACTCGGGGAAAAACCCCTGATGGGTAAAGACCGGATGCTCATGCAGATCCTCGATCGCATCAATATCAACGATAAATGCACCCTGTTTATCATCGACGAGGCCCATTTGATCGATCCTAAAATCCTTACCGACTTGAGATTGTTGATCTCTTCCATTGACCAGCAAGTGTCGTTGAAAATCCTTTTGTGCGGACAGGAAAGCCTCAACCAGATACTCAAACGTTCTTCACATGCCGACCTGGTCCAGCGCATCACCTTGCAGTTTGTCATGCAACCCCTGTCACAGGAAAAAACTGATGCTTATATCGATTACCGCATCACAAAATCCGGCGGCGTTACCAAAATCTTCGAGACCGAAGCCAAAAGCCTTATTCATGATTATACCGGCGGAGTGCCCAGGCAGATCAACAATGTGGCCACCGCTTGCCTTATCAATGCTGCGGCACGCAACATGAAAAAAATCACCGAACCGCTGGTCAACGAAACAATGGCAGAATTTTCGCTGCCATAGGAGGACTCAATATGTCACAACATTACCCTGATGATTTTCTCCGGATGCTGCGCAATGATATCCCCATTGATGAAGTCATTGTCGATCTGTTGAACCTTGAGGTGCAAAAGGACCGCAAAACAATCAGGTTCCGTTGCCCCCTGTGTTGCAATTTCCATACGGCTACCAATCACAAAACAAATTTGGCCAGATGCTTCGACTGCGAGAAAAACTTCAATCCGATCGATTTGGTTATCACGGTGGGTAATAGCAGCTTTGTAGATGCAGTGAAAATCCTTAAAGACAGAATCAATCAGTAGATAACACCGATTACGCCGCCAATTGCAAACCCTGCTTCTGGCGGCATTTTTCTTTGCCGGTTATTGTGAGACTTCCAGGGTCTATTAAATTGAAGTCAGGGACAACCAAATTGAGACGTAGCAACCATCGCGATAAAACTTTTAATAAATTCTTTTTATTGTGTCTACGCTGACCGCAAAATGTTTTACTCCTGATTTATATATCAAATTGCAGAAGTTTCTCTCGAAAATGGTTTAATACCCAACACAATAGAACAAACAAACTATATGTTTTATTAGATTCTTATTGTACTTTTGCCGCA
>JAQYVG010000294.1 GCA_030145595.1 Desulfobacterales bacterium
ACCGCCCATCTGCAGAATCTTGGCTTCGCGCTCCTTGAGATCCTTGATTTTATCTTCGATGATTCCCATTCTGTATCCCTTTCGTCTGACTTATTATAAGAATTCAGCCACAAAGGCACGTAATAGTTCAGCCACCAAGACACCAAGCCTCTAAGATTATTACACGCAAAAGTTATTTGTCATTTGCCATTGGAGTGCTACGCTTGAGGAGCGCTACGCTTTAGGATCGCTTCGCTTAAGGGGAAGAAATCTTTTTATCAAGACCCCTCAAGGCCGCCAGGCCGCTCCTCAAACGCAGTGCTCCTCAAGCGTAGCGCTCTTTTCTACCTCTGACATTAGTGCCTTTCTGCCTTGGTGGCTGAACTATTACGCTATATTTACATTGAAATGCCGTTGTCAAGCGAAAAAAGCAGCTTGGATGCCGCCACCGTTGGTGCGGTCCGGCCGCTTTTTACCGCGCGTGTAACCTTCGGGAGCTGCTGGGCAACTTCTTTGTTTTTATGAAACCTCAATTTTAACCCTTCTTCCACCAGCGCCCACATCCAGGCCAGCGCCTGTTTTTGGCGCTTCTCTTCAAGTTCTCCCGTATTGCTCAGTTTTTTTTCGTGGTCTAAAACAGCTTCCCAGATGACATCGATGCCGGTCATTTCCAGGGCGCTGCAACTCAGAACCGGCGGTGTCCAGCTCAAGGACGCAGGGGTCAAAAAATGCAGAGCATTTTCATACTGTTTTCTGGCAAGCTCCGCTTTTTCAACATTGCTTCCGTCAGCCTTGTTGACGGCAACAGCATCCGCCAGCTCCAAAATACCTTTTTTGATGCCCTGCAGTTCATCCCCGGCACCTGCGATCATCAGCACCAGAAAAAAATCTACCATGGACGCCACTGTAGTTTCAGACTGGCCGACTCCCACGGTCTCAACAATCATTACGTCAAAACCGGCGGCTTCGCAAACAATCATGGTCTCGCGGGTTTTTCTGGCGACCCCGCCCAAGGTACCGCCTGAAGGTGAAGGCCGGATAAAGGCCCGCTCTTGAACAGACAGTTTTTCCATGCGGGTTTTGTCGGCCAGCAAGCTCCCACCGCTCCTTTTACTGCTGGGGTCAACCGCCAGTACGGCCACACGATGTTCTTTATCAATCAGCATCATACCGAGGCTCTCGATAAAAGTACTCTTGCCTACACCCGGTATGCCGGTGATCCCAAGGCGCACCGCTTTTCCGCTGTAAGGAAGCAGCTTATCGACAACCATAGCGGCCATCTCCTGATGGGCAGGCAGTGAACTTTCGATCAGGGTAATGGTTTTCGCCAGAGCACGCCGGTCTCCATCCAGCACACCCTGAACATAATCATGAGGATCGTCGGATTTCATCTTAAGAGTGTTTTGTATTTAGTGTCTAGCGCAATAACCCCACAAGTATTTGTGATCATAATAAACATCACAATCAAACAACTATTTTAGACAGGATTAACAAGATCTACTAGATTTTAAAACTTTAGCCGTTTCTTGATGAAACGGCTAAAACATAATCGCCTTCGGCGAATACGCAATATCTAAAAACCACTATCGCATACTTGATCTCAGGTTCTAATCATCTAGTTTCCACCGCTAGGTGGATTAGTTTTTCACAGTTTAAGCCGCCTGTGGTAGCGCAGCGGACATCCCGCCATCGGGGTCCCGCATAGCGGGGGAAACTGTGAAACTTACAGTAAATCCTGAATATCCTGTCGATCCTGTCTAATAAATAATTTTATTATGCATTCAACAAATTCAACACTTTGTTGGCCGAATCGGTTACAACGGAACCGGGCCCGAAAACGGCTTTGGCGCCGGCATCAAGCAGGGTATCGTAATCGGCCGGGGGAATTACCCCGCCGACTACTACCTGGATCTCTTGGCCCCCTTTTGCTTTAAGCGCATCGACCAGTTGGGGAACCAGGGCTCTGTGACCGGCCGCCAGGCTGGACACCCCGACCACATGTACATCGTTTTCCACCGCCATTTGGGCCGCTTCTTCCGGCGTCTGGAACATAGGGCCGATGTCCACGTCAAACCCTAAATCTGCAAAGGCCGTGGCGATCACCTTGATTCCCCGGTCATGACCGTCCTGGCCCATCTTTACCACCAATATCCGCGGCCGGCGTCCTTGCTTTTCCTGAAAATCATCGGTGCGTTTGCGGATGGCGGCAAATATCTCACTACCGCTGTATTCGGCGGCATATATGCCGGATATGCACTGGGTAGTTGCCACATAACGATTGAAAACAATTTCCATGGCATCGGAAATCTCACCCACCGTGGCCCGCGCGCGGACTGCCGGAATACAGGCCTCTAATAAATTTCTTCCGGACTCCGCGGCTTTGGTAACCGCCTCTAAGGCCTGGCGCACGGCCTTCTCGTCGCGGCCGGTTTTGATTTCTTTTAATTTCGCGACCTGTTCCTCACGCACGGCTTCCGAAACTTCCAGGATGTCTTTCAGCGGCTCTTCATCCACCTGATACTTGTTGACCCCCACAATGACATCCAGACCCTGATCGATGCGGGCCTGTTTTTTGGCGGCCGCCTCTTCGATCCGCATCTTGGGCATGCCGGTCTCAATGGCCTTGGCCATGCCGCCGAGCTGCTCAACTTCGTCCATGAGCTTGCGCGTCTGTTGGATAATGCCGTCGGTCAAGGATTCGACGTAATACGACCCTGCCAAGGGATCGACCGTACGACAGATCTGGGATTCTTCCTGCACGACAAGTTGGGTATTTCTGGCGATGCGAGCGGAAAAATCAGTGGGCAGCCCCACGGCCTCGTCAAAGGAATTGGTATGCATTGACTGGGTCCCCCCTAAAGCTGCTGCCAGACACTCGATTGTGGTACGGGCAATATTGTTATACGGATCCTGTTCCGTCAGGCTCCAGCCCGATGTCTGCACGTGGGTTCTGAGCATGGTCGATTTGGGGTTTTTGGGGTTGAACTGGCTGATGATTTCATGCCATAGAAAGCGGGCCGCCCGCAGCATGGCGATCTCCATGAAAAAGTTCATCCCTACCCCGAAGAAAAATGACAATCGCGGCGCAAAGGCGTCTATATCAAGCCCTGCCGCCAGTGCGGCGCGGACGTACTCAAGACCGTCCGCCAGGGTAAAAGCGGTCTGCAGCACGGAATCGGCCCCGGCCTCCATCATGTGGTACCCGCTGATGCTGACGGTATTGTATTTGGGCATGTGCTCGGAGCAGAACCCGATGATGTCGGAAACAATCCGCATGGACGGCTTCGGCGGATAAATGTAAGTATTGCGGGTTAAGTATTCCTTTAAAATGTCATTCTGAATGGTGCCTCCCAGTTGCTCATGTTTGACGCCCTGTTCTTCGGCAGCCACGATGTAGCCGGCCATTACCGGCAGAACCGCACCGTTCATGGTCATGGATACCGTCACCTTGTCCAGCGGGATCTGATCAAACAGCATTCTCATATCCTCAACCGTATCGATGGCCACACCGGCCTTGCCGATATCTCCCACCACCCGGGGATGATCCGAATCATACCCTCTGTGCGTCGCCAGATCAAAGGCTATGGAAAGTCCGGTCTGACCCGCCGCCAGGTTTCTGCGGTAAAATGCATTCGATTCCTTGGCTGTGGAAAAACCCGCGTACTGTCGCACGGTCCAGGGTCTGCCGGCGTACATGGTGGCCATGGGGCCCCGCGTATAGGGTTCGAATCCCGGCAGGGTATTGACATGGGCCATACCTTCAAGATCTTCGGCCGTATACAACGGCTTTACCTTAATGCCTTCAGGGGTCTTCCAATCAAGATCCTCCAACGGCCGGCCTCTGAGCTGTTTGGCGGCCAGTTCTACCCATTTTTGTTTATCAGGATGTTCAGCCATGACATACTCCTTTGTTTCATGTTTCGGGTTCTGGGTTCTGGGTCTAGGTTCTGCGTTCTGGGTTCAATGGAACGCGGATAACACAGATTAAAACGGATCTACACAGATACAGATAAAATAATATAAAATCCGTGAAAATCCGCAAAATCCGTGTCATCTGTGTTCTAC
>JAQYVG010000295.1 GCA_030145595.1 Desulfobacterales bacterium
GATGACATCATTTGTTCGATCGGGTCGATCGAACAAATAAAAGTCTGTGTCTGTCTGTGTGGGTCTGTGGCTAATTAAATAATCTGTGTTAATCTGCGGAATCTGTGGATAAATATAAGTATTGGTTAAAATGTCCGGCTTTTACCAAAAAAATTACAAAGCGTATCACGAAAAGACTTTTTCAATCGATCCATCATCGTTTTTAGAGCCTTTGGCCAGGCGGCTGCCAACAGAAGCCTTTATCCTGGATGTGGGGTGCGGCAGCGGCCGTGATCTGCGCTGGATGAAAAAGCAGGGTTTTGATGTCATCGGTTTTGAGCGCTCTCCCGAGCTGGCGGAACTTGCCAGGAAGAATGCCGGGTGTGAGGTCATCGAAGGGGATTTCGAGACATACGATTTTTCCACAATCCTGGTAGACGCTGTCATGCTAATCGGTGCCATGGTTCATACACCCTACGAAAGATTTGCGGAAGTTTTTAAAAACATAACAGCAGCAATATCAAGTCATGGTAATGTGCTAATTACTTTAAAAGAGGGTCAGGGAGACTGGACCGACGCGGACAACAGGGTCTTTTATTTGTGGCAGGACCAAAAGGCACGCGAAATGTTCGACACCCTCGGTTTCGAGGTCCGTGACTTTGCAAAGGCTGTCTCCAAAACCGGCAGCGGGGATGTCTGGATTAGTTATGTTCTTGATAAACAGGGTGAGCCCCAGTGAAATGGTCCTATGGAATTTCACTGGACCCCGATTGCGGGATTTACGATTTGCTCCATCAGGCACGATTTTTTATTTCAATCAGCTGGGGAAACTTAATATGTTAAGAACGTTCCCGAGATCCTAAGACCTAGGGGTAAAGTTATAAAGGAATAGGATGGCCCCTATTTTTCGTTTTGGATAGATTTTTAAGAAAAGCGTTTGCCGTTGAATAATACGGATTGAGACTATGGAAATAGAATCAAGCAAAGAATATATCGAATTTGTGGCGGAAGTGAAGCGCCGTGTTGTATCTGCTCGAATTTCAGCCATACGGGCAATCAACCGGAATTTGATCGGCCTGTATTGGGATATAGGTAGGATGATTGTTGAAAGGCAGGAGAAACAAGGCTGGGGCAAATCCGTAGTGGAAAGACTTTCGACGGATTTGCGGAAAGAGTTTCCTGGAGGTACAGGTTTTTCTCCTCGCAATTTGTGGGATATGAAACGATTTTATGAGCAGTATGCAGCTCACAAAAAACTGCGACAAGCTGTCGCAGAACTTCCATGGGGCCATAACCTGTTGATTATGAGCAAGATTTCTGATTTAAATGCTCGCAAATATTACATAGAAACGACTCACCAGTTGGGCTGGAGCCGTAATGTGCTTTTGAATCAGATCAAGGCTGGCGCTTACGAACGGTCCATGGTTGAAACTAAGACGCACAATTTTGGGGAGGTGCTGCCTGCTCATTTGGCTGAACAGGCTGACGAAGCGCTCAAAAGTTCCTATAACCTGGATTTTTTGGGAATCGGGGAGTCTTTGAAGGAACGTGAACTGGAGCGACGTTTGATAACCCAATTAAAGGATTTTATTTTGGAGTTGGGATATGGGTTCTGTTTTATCGGAAACCAGCACAGGCTAACTTCGAACAAAACTGAACCCCATCGGCGTTGCAGAATACCGTCTATATCGCATACTGCCGGATGAATTGAAAAAACAATTGCCCTCTAAACATGAGTTAAGTCAGGCGTTGCAAAGAGAAATCAAAGAATAAACAATGCCCAATAGTGCCAGGCATATACACAAATACCGCGCAGATCGGCAGCCGTATCCGCCTTAAAGGTGATATCCAACGCGATTTCTATGCTGAGATGGGCCGTATTGAGCGGTGGAGCGTCTGGACATTGCGGGAAAAAATTGATGGAATGCTTTATGAACGAACCTCTATATCAAAGAAGCCTGAAGAAGCGGAAATCCCGCTGAAAGCGGGGTATCCAGTATCCAAGCCAGTCGTAGCGTAGCGAAAATTTATCCGCCTCTGGAGGATCCCGCTGAAAGCGGGGCAACAAATGACAAGTGACAAGTGACAAATGACCAGCTTTTAATAATTGATTTTTTTAAACATTTCATTTAAGGTCACGGAGTTAATTTACCGGCACGGCACGATCTAAACATTTTATACAGGGTGCCCCATGTCTCTACAAATAATGAAAGCCCTTCTTGGCTCAAAGAATGCTAAGAAGGGTTTTATCTTTTTGAGGCTCCCGGAAGTCCGGAAGTCCCAAAGGTTAAGGTAGAAACTTATTATTTTATGTACGTCCCCTAGGCCGTTCTTTTGATGCCAAAAACATGGATTTAAGAGGCGAAAAAAGCTGTTTTTTAAACGAGTTTAAAGTAAATACAAATAGACAGATCGGTCAGACCCGGAATTAGTACACTGTTTGCTGCCAAGGAGATATCGGCATGGTTAGCGATAAATTGCAAAACGAACCCGAACCCGCCGAGTTCCTCCTCTACCAGACCGAGGATGGACAGACGCGGCTGGAAGTGCTTCTACAAGAGGACACCGTCTGGCTTACCCAGAAGCGGATGGCGGAACTGTTTCAGAAAAACGTGCGCACCATCAACGAACATATCCAAAACATCTTTGATGAAGGCGAGCTGACACCGGAATCAGTTATCCGGAAATTCCGGATAACTGCCGATGATGGGAAACGATACAGCACCCAGCACTACAACCTCGATGTCATCATTTCAGTGGGTTACCGGGTAAAGTCCCATCGGGGTACCCAGTTCCGAATCTGGGCCACCCAGAGACTGCGCGAGTTCATCATCAAGGGCTTTGCCATGGACGACGACCGGCTGAAGCGGGCCGGCGGCGGAAACTATTTCGACGAACTGTTGGCACGCATCCGGGACATCCGTTCCGCGGAAAAAGTATTCTGGCGCAAGGTGCTGGACATTTATGCCACCAGTATCGATTATGATTCCCGGACGGACGCCTCTCAGCGGTTCTTCGCGACGGTACAAAACAAGATGCATTGGGCCGCCCACGGCCAGACGGCGGCGGAAGTTGTGTATCGACGCGCAGACGCCCAAAAGGAAAATATGGGACTCACGAATTGGGTGGGGAGCAGGCCGAGCAAAAGCGAAGCGGTTATCGCCAAGAATTATTTGGCACCGGAAGAGCTCGACACCCTCAATCGCATCGTCAATGCCTACCTGGAATTTGCCGAACTCCAGGCTCTCAACCGTAAACCGATGTATATGGAAGACTGGATCGTAAAACTCGATGATTTTCTCAAATTGAGCGGACGGGAGCTGCTCAGCCATGCGGGCACGATTTCACATGAGCAGGCCATAGAGCGCGCCCAGATCGAATATGAAAAACACCGTGCGCTTCGAATCGACCGGCCCTCGCCTGCGGAAAAACACTTTGAGCAAGCCGTGAAAAACTTGCCCAAACCGGGAAAGAGCTCACGCGAAGGCGCGAAGAGGGGTAAGAAACGGTGAGAAATGTGGAAGAAATGACCAGCCACGAGACATTGCAGCGCATCAAACTTGATGAACGCAACCATTAAATGGAGTCGGACCGTAAGAACATCTTGATATAATAGTTAAACCGTTTAAAAAATGCGTCAAATATTTTAAAAGGGAATTTTGGTGGCCTAAAACACACTTTTAAGAGAAAAGGCTAATTTTTTTGAACTGCACAGCGAGCGCTAACCCTCCCCAGCTTGACTTCGACGAACTCAGTCGAGTCGCTGTGTGATTAGCGAGCGAATCAAAAAATGGACAGAATTCCTTACAGTCGAAAGATCCCTGCAGCTTGTTGCAGGGATCTTTAAATACTATTTAGCTTAAAAGGTTCTTTTGGGGGTCAAAAAGAGTCGTTTAAGACGATTTTAGGGCTTATTTTAAGCTTCATTTACTGTTATTATAGTCGGTTACCGTGGCCCGACCCCAAATAACTGGGGCATGACAATGAGGAGCGGAGTTTATCCTGTTAAACCTGCCCGTTTTTTGTTTAACCGGGACGTATTTCACTGGGGTAATCTG
>JAQYVG010000296.1 GCA_030145595.1 Desulfobacterales bacterium
TCTCCGATGAGATCAAGGGTTTCATCCCAGGTCGCCTGGCGAAATTTCCCCTCTCCGCGCGCTCCGGTCCGAATCAGGGGGGTGGTGATGCGGTCATCGCTGTAGAGCGCGCCAGCCGCGGCACGAGAGCGGCCGCAGATTGCCTTGTATTCGTGAACCGGGCTGGCTTCCATCCGAATGACCTTGCCATCTTTGACATAGGCATTTGCGGGGCAGAACTGGGCACACATCTGGCATAAGACCGGTACCGTTTTCTCTCGACCGTACTCGGCGCTAGGCACTCTGAGCGGCGCGGCATGCGCTTCATTAAAAGGTTTGGTTGAAACGGCTGAAATCCCCATGGCAGAGGCTGTTTTCAGAAAAGACCGCCGTGAAATCCCCTTATTCTTTTTTTTCATAGACACCTCTCAAGGGTTGTAGATTTTCCAATTGATTATAATACCGCAAATGAGCTGTCAAGGAACTTGAATTCAAAAACCAATGCGGATGAACCGTTCCGTATCCAGAAAAACTGAAAATCCTAAAAACTGCGAACCTGGTAGATCCCATAGTGTTGTCTACGACCGGCACTGGTGATGAAGAATGGTATGTAAGCTCTTTGGCTGAATTTTTGAAAAAGACAGAACTGGTAAAATAATTGATGGGCAGCCAGAGGTATCGTGAATTGCTATCACGAGTTGCTGTTAAGCGATGCGAGCCAGGGGCTGAGATAATTCGACAAAAATCGATTATCACTTTATTTGCTTATACATCGAAACGGGGCTTCCACAAATAATACAGGATTTTTCCGGAAGCTTAAAAACTGTTGAACCACATCTCTGGCACACATGATAATCTTTCGCTTCTTTTAATATATCGACAATCTTTCCAAAGAAAAACCCAAGGGCTGATTGCATCTTTTTTAGCAAATCTCTGTGCTGCATTTCAGATTTCCAAGCATATGTAATATCTTCTAATGCCCTTTTGTTACCTTCTAAGTTTATCTTTTTAATCAACTTTGGATAATTAGTTTCGATCTCAGATAGTTCTACTTTAAGCGCCCATTTTAGGTTTGTTTTCGTATCGGCTATTTTAATATCCGGATCTGGAAAATTTTTAGCCTCAACCCCCAAATAGTTTAATATGTTTTTGAAATTCCTGGCGTGAACAGTCTCAGATCCACTTAACGCGCTGAAAAGGCGGGAAACGCTATAATATTTTTCTTCCTCGGCTTTTTGGGTAAACTCTGAATAAGTTTTGGAAGCTGTAATTTCTGCTTTATATAGTTCTTGAAGGACTGCAATTGTTTCACGATAATTGGCAATTTTATCTTCTCCAGCAACCGCCTGTATTAGGCAAAGGGAAAACGAAATTAAAACGACCAATGTGCAAACAATTATTTTCTTGCAGTTCATTTACTTCCTCTCAATAGTCCAACGATTACTATACAGAATTAATTCTATTCTCACTCTGGTGTTGCATTAAGTTGGATCATTGCATCGAACATGAGCGGCCTTCGTCGGGCAAACTTACCAATCCATTTGTCGTAAATTTCAAGTATCTTTTTTGATCGATAAAGATCCGATATCACGCGATCTGCAACAAGACGAAAGTCTGCATCATTTCGCCTTACGGCAAGTGCAAAAGGCTCAAAGGAGTACACGTTGGGATGAATCACAAAGCTCATTGGGTCATGGGCTTTTGAAGCTATACCAATAAGTACGATCTGGTCAGAAGAAAAGGCATCGATTTTCTTTTTTCGTAACGCATCGATGCTTTCTTTTGCTGAATTGAATAAGACAATTTCCGCATCCGTTGATGTTTCTCGAATTAATTTTTTCAACTCGAAGGCGGTCGTTGTGGCTTTTACGACGCCAATTTTCTTTCCAGCCAAACCACCAGAATCATCAGCCGTATCATCTTTTAAGGTCATTAGTGAAGCGCCGGTGACAAACGTCAGTTGCGTAAAGCCAACAAGCTCACTACGGGAAAGCGTTTTCGTAGTTGAGCCACATAATATGTCAATTTTGTTATCGCCCAAGGCTTTAAATCGCCCTTCAGCTGTTACGGGAACATATTCAACCTTTATATCCGCACCAATTTTCTTTTCGACTTCAGTTACGATGCCTTTACAGAGATCAATAGAATAACCATCCGGGTTACCGTCGTTGTCCAAAAACGACATGGGTGGTTCAGACACACGATAGCCGATTCTAATTTGTCCGGATTTTTTAATCTGCTGAAGGGTGCCTGTGAGTTCTTGAGCTGTTAGTGAGCTTGCGAAAAAAACGATCAACAAAATGATTGCCAGTTTACCTTTCATAATGGTTTTCTCCTTTCAAGTGGGCCGTGTTAATTGTCATTCGAACCAATCTGGCTTTAAATTCAAGATTGCTTGAAGTTACACCGGAGAAAAAATCGAGTCAATAGGAGATTGGGTTTCCGAATCAATCAAATTTTGGGACTTGATTTTTTCATCATGGAAGGCAGAGCATGCTGTGATCCTGAGCGTGGGCAGCGGCCATAATCTGCTCAATTGTTTTCAAACTGGTAGGATCAAGCTGACTATCCATTACCAACCTTGATGATCTCTTAAACGGTTATCAAAAAAACATCGAATAGCCGATTGCACCTATATGGGATTCAATGCCCACATTGGGTTCTTCGGTATCGGCATTCGAAATATGTCGGAAGCGGTACTCCAAACTCAGGGCGGTCTTTTCCGTCAGAAAAAAGGAAAACCCGGCACCGACTGTGTTGAAAAAAATAAAACCATTGGCCTGGTCTGTGCTTTTGACGGTGATATAGTGGGGCCCCACTGAAGCCAGCACATAACCGGACCACTTTTGTGACAGGGGATACCTGTACTTCACGCCGAAGCTAATACCGAATTCCACGTTATCCCCGACGGGAGAGATAATCGTATTGATCGTCGGTTCCATTATAAAGGTAAGAGTGCCGCGATTATCTTCCAGTCGAGAAAAAACGCGTCTAAGATCGAACCCGAGCTGCCAGATTAACCCAATATGCTCGTAGGAGCCTTCCGTAAAACCTCCTTTTCCAAAACCTGCGATCATCGTTGATTCCGTCAACGAAAATTTTGATCGCCAACCGGAATCAGCCTCTTCAGCCAACACTAACGGCGAGGAAATCATAACCACCACAACAGCTGCAAGCACAAAAACATAGAGTTTCCATTCCAGTAACATAGCGAGCTTCAATTTCAGCGACATAGTGAGTTTAGGTCTCCTTTCCTTTGAGTGAGAACCAGCCGGCGAGTCGTAATACATATCCGTATACCGCCAGATTCAAAACAATTACAATTATCCCTATCGCTACCTGATGGCATTGTGTGAGCCCGACGGGATACAAGACAGGTTCAAGGTATTTAACAATAAATCCTGGTCCATAACCCGCAGCCCCGCCTTTGATGCGAAGCCAGTTTTCCAGATACGTCAGGGGGCAAATCCAGCCGGCAAAAGAAATCAGGGCCGCCCACAGAGCTGCCGGCACATGCAGCCAGATGATTCTCGGCCGCCAAATACATAGGATTCCTCCGGCAACGGAAAATATGACATAAATAAAATGTAATAAAACTACAATATCCGCTAAAGCAGAATACATGGGCCTAGGTTTGCTTTATACATCCCGCTCCAGCGGGAGAGTAACGGCATATAACTTTTGGGGCGGTTGCGTGTTTCGCGTTGCGGGTTGCGGGTATAAATTGAACTGCACAGCGCTCGCATTTCCCGTAGCTTGACTTCGACGAGCTCCCTTCGGTCTGAGCTCAGGGTCGAAGACAGTCTAGTCGCCGTAGCGTAGCGAAGATCCCGCCCAGCGGGACTGCAGGGAGTTTGAAAAATCTTTAACCCGAAACTCGCAACCCGCAACCCGTAACTGGTTGCCAATATTCCATTAGAGCATATCAATAGGCTGCTGAATTTTCAATACGTTAAATCAAGCTGTTTTTCTGCCAGCCAAGTTTAATCAATTTAATCTGTTTTTGAATTTGCATCCAGGGCATTTTTATCTCTTATT
>JAQYVG010000297.1 GCA_030145595.1 Desulfobacterales bacterium
CCACGGACAACAGACAACTGACAACAGACAACAGACAACAGACAACAGACAACAGACAACTAACAACAGACAACAGACAACTGACCACGGACAACTGACAACTGACAAATAACTTTTGCATGTAATAATCTTATAGGCTTGGTGTCTTGGTGGCTGAACTATTACCTTTTTTAAAGTACAGCACAAGGCTTTTGCCCAGCAGAGGGTTGAGCAGATATTCCAGCAGGCGGGTTATCCAAGGGTGTTTCATCATATCCCAGACCAGAAAACGGTGATACAGGTTGACAAGCCGAAGATCCTCCCGTGCGGGGCCTAAAAGGCATTTCAACCACCAGTAAGGTGTGTGCAGGCTGTGGGCATAATGCCTTCCCCATAGCTTGACGCCGGCAGTTTCCAACAGCTCGATCAACTCTTTGTTTTTGTATATGCGGATATGCCCGTAATCGGTGTTGCGATAGTCTTTGGAAAAGGTCCAGCAGATTCGTTCCGGGAGGTACCTGGGGACGCTGACAATCAGGTTCCGGCCGGGTTTTAGAACCCGGATTATCTCGGAAACAGCCGTCCGGTGGTCGTGGATATGTTCCAGAACCTCCGAGCAAATGACAGAATCGAAACAATTGTCTTTAAAGGGCAGATCGAGTGTGTCTGTAACCGCAACCACACCTGTACCATCGCCATGATCGCCGAGTTTTGCGTGGTATTCGATCCTGTTGTGGGCTTCTCTAACATCGTCAAAGTTAATATCCACTCCCACGGCGAGCACATTTTCAAGCTGCAGGGCGGCGCAGGTGTGGCGTCCCGGCCCGCAGCCGATATCGAGAATGCGGCCGCCGGGTTGTATTGCAAGCCTGTTAAAGTCGACGGTAATCACGAATCGCCTCCCGGTAAGCCTCAACGGTCATTTCCGCCGCCCTTTTCCAGGTAAAGTGCTTGTGCACACGCATACGGCCGGCACGCCCGATTTTGGCGGCCTGCTCCGGATTGTCGAGAAGCCTTGTGATGGAGCCGGCCAGCGCTTCAGGATCGGCCGGCGGTACCAGGATGCCGGCATCACCCACTACCTCGGGCAGCGCGCCGCCGGTGGTGCAGACCACCGGAAGACCGCAGGCCATGGCCTCACCGGCCGGAAGGCCAAAGCCTTCATACACCGATGGTACCACGGCAACAGCGGCTCTGGCGTATTGCCGCACAAACTCGTTGTGGTCGATCCGGCCTGTGAAAGAAACACATTCTCCAATACCCAGCTCTCTGATGAGTGTTTCGATATAGCCGTTTTTTTTGGGAGTGCCGATAACGATCAGTCTGGTTCTGCGGGTTTTTAATATTTTGGAAACGGCCTGTAAAAGATAATCAAGTCCTTTTAAGGGTGTGTCGGCGCTGTTGGTGACAATTATACGGTTCTTCTCCCGCTTAACTCCGGGGATCGGATAAAAAAGGTCGGTGTCGATACCATTAGGTACAATTCTGAATTTATGAAAAGGGATTTTAAAATCTTTGCTGATATCGTTCCTGGCGGATTTTGAAACTGTAATGATGTGTGTAAGGCTCCTGGAAATCCGTTTCTGCATACCGACAAACGAATACCAGCGCATCTGCTGCATCTTTTTCCAAATAGTCGGCGCAGTTTTTACGGCCAGATTCCTGTCCACGGTAATGGGGTGATGGATGGTGGCAATGGTCGGAATATATTTTCCGATGGACCGGATGCCGTAGGAAAGGCTCTGGTTGTCGTGCACGACATCGTATTGATGCAGCTTATCTTTTAAAAATTTATAAGCCCTGATTCCGAAAGTAAACGGTTCCGGGAAACCCATAGTAGAGACATCCAACCACTCTATGAGGTTAACAGGATCAGCAAGTTCTCGCAAAGTGGGCATACGGAACAGGTCGTCAGGGTTATAAAGATCGAGGCCCGGCAGTCGAAACAGCCCAATATCCTCTGCCAGAATCGGGTCCGGCGGTCCGGATATTACATCAACCTGATGTCCCAGATTTTTGAGTGCTCTGCTCAAATGTTGGACATAGACTCCCTGGCCTCCGCAGTGCGGATTGCTCCGGTAGCTTAACAGGCAGATTCTTAAGGGAGCCGGATGATCTTTGGGTATCATCAAATGGCCAAATCGGTTCAAGGGGTCAAATCCAATTTTCAATACTTAAACCCGGGATATCGACAAAGTGTTTGACGTTCCCCGTAATTAATATCAGATCGTGTTGAATGGCGATGGCCGCAATTCTTAGGTCAGGTTCGCTGCATCCGATGCCTTGTTTTTCAAGTGCTGCTTTCAGGCGCCCGAAAGCCACGCCGCTCTTTTTATCGAACGGCAAAATCGTAATATTCGGAAATACGTGCGCTTCGAAAGCCTTGATAATTTGATCCCTTTGCCGGGTTCTGCAAGCGCCGTAATAAATTTCACCGATGTTGATCGAGGTAGTATATTGCAGGCCCATTGGAAGACCCTGTAATCTGAGCAGCAATTGTTCAGATGGCCTACGCTTTACAATATTGCTCAACGTGTCGGTATCAAAAAGATACATTACAATTCGACCTTTCTGTCTCTTTCAGTTTCCCTTGCTGCGTATATTTGCGCCACCATGTCATCAATACTATCGTCTAGTTCCGCCAGTGCACCCATAGCACCGATTAAGCCATCGGAGCCTTCAGGCCTGTATTCCTCCACGGGTATAACCACTGCGACTTTTTTGCCCTTTTTGGTGACGATGAACGTTTCCTTTTTGAAGATTATCTTGTTAATTAGCTCGGAAAATTTGGCTTTCGCCTCTGTTAAAGAGATAATGCTTTGCATGTTGACCTCCCCCTTGCGGCAATAGTCTAAATAGTCTATTAGTCCAAATGACCACTAAAGTCAACTGTCGATTTTGACATGAGGGGTCAAAGCTTGAATAGTGAATAACAGTTGACAGTGTTAATTTTGATTGATAAATGAGCGCTATGAGCAGAGCATGGCGCATAGAATATGAAGGGGCTTTATACCATCTGTTGTCACGTGGCAATGAACAAAGAGACATCTTCGAAGACGAAATGGATCGCAACATTTTTTTAGATACGATCGGCGAGTTTTCCGAAAGGTTTGAGATCGATGTTTTTGCTTTTGTATTGATGGACAATCATTACCACCTGTTAGTTCGAACCCGACATGCGAATTTAAAAAAGGCGATGCACTGGTTCGGCACTGCTTATACCCAACGATTTAACTGGCGTCATTTTCGCAGCGGGCATCTTTTTCAGGGAAGGTACAAAAGTATCATCGTTCAAAACGATGCCTACTTGTTGCAGTTATCCTATTATATTCACCGAAACCCTTTGAGAGCCGGTATTGTTGAGCGTCTTGCCGACTACCACTGGAGCAGTTATTTGGCTTATGCCTATGGTCGAAAGGCTCCTGAATGGCTTTCAAAGGAATTAATTCTCTCGCAGTTTGTAAGCCAATACCGGCACAAGCGTTACCGCGAGAAGGTTCAAAAATATGCCAAGGAAGAAAAGCGTCTTTGGGAGGACTTAAGGCATGGGTTGTTTTTAGGATCAAAAAGCTTTGTTGAAAGGATTCGCAAAGAACATTTGCCGTCAGAAACGGAATCAGCCATACCCCAACAAACTCAAACGGCAAAGCCTTCTGATCCGGTTAGTATGTTGCGTACGGCGGAACGAGTGCTCAAGTGCGATGTGCAGCGTTTTGTTGAAGCCGGCCGGGTGTCGGGACCCGAGAAAGATAAACGTGATTTAATGATTTATTTGCTCTGGAAAACGGGTGGTTATAACAATGATCAAATTGGCCGCTTATTTGGTGTAAGCTATTCAGCGGTAAGCCATGCTGTAAGGTCGTTAAAATCCAAACTACGAGATAACCACGAGCTGTTAACTACATTCAATAAGATTAATTCACTATTCAAGCTTTGACCCCGGCTCTTTGCTTTTTTTTATTCAGCGGTAAGCCATGCTGTAAGGTCGTTAAAATCCAAACTACGAGATAACCACGAGCTGTTAACTACTTTCAA
>JAQYVG010000298.1 GCA_030145595.1 Desulfobacterales bacterium
ACGGCAGGGTTACTTTTACCTACCGGGATCGGAAAAAAGACAATGAAATCAAAGAAATGACCCTTGATGCTGATAAGTTCATCGGCCGATTTTTGCTTCATGTCCTACCAAAGCGCTTTTTTAAAATCCGATACTTCGGCTTTTTAGCTCACACAAACAAAAAAAAACAGATCCCGCTTATTAGAAAATTAATCGACCCGAATGCAACATCGCCAGAGAAAATAAAAGAGAGCATCAGCGAAATGATGCTCCGTTTGACCGGCATAGACATTAGCTGCTGTCCAAAATGCAAGAAGGGTAAAATGATGTTATCGCCGGTTAAAAAGTATACCAAAGTCGCCGGATAAAAGTTATCAACCGCATTTCAAGAAAACACCCATCCCATAGGGCAAGAAACAAAAATTTTGCCATTTTGTATAATGTCTTGTTGGCAATTTTAATTTAACGATTAATCATCTTTCTTTGCTTTTTTTCGATAGCTTGATCCTTCCAGTATAAGTACTTGGGAGTTGTAAACGAGACGGTCGGCAATCGCGGTGGCAACGGTTGTGCTATCAAATATATTTCCCCAATCAGCAAACGGCAGATTTGTAGTAATCATAGTAGATTTTTTTTCATGCCGATGACTGATCACTTGGAAGAACAGATTTGAGCCTTGTGTGCCCAGCGGCAGATAACCGATCTCATCAACAACGAGTAGATCCGGTGACTGGTAGACGTTGAGTTTTTTTAACAAGGAATGATCCACTTCAGCGGCCACCAGATGATTGATCAATTCCATGGCGGTGGTAAAAAGCACTTTTATGCCGTTGTGTGTAGCGGCATAGGCGATAATTTTGGCCAAATAGCTTTTACCCACCCCGGGATTTCCAATCAGGATAATATCCTTTTGATTGTTAATAAAATCCAGGTTCAATAATTGCAGGATATGTCCTTTTTGTTTTTTGCGGGAGTTGTGGAAGTTGAAGTCAAATTGATCGATAGTGGGTTTATCTAAAAGCTTTGATTGTTTGAAGCGCAGAGCAATTTTACTTTGCCGTCGAGCTTCGATCTCCAGGTCAAACAGATGCTCGAGCACCTTTAATGGTGGCCAGTTTTTCTGTGCGGCCATTTCAAGGACGCTTTGAAGGTTTTCAGCGCAGACTTTAAGCCGCAGCAGCTTGCATTTTTCAATGAGCTGATCAATCATTATTTTTTCTCCTTTTAAGGATCAGACCGTCATAGTCGGCCAAAGAAGGTTCGCTGAGTCGAATATTGTTTAAACTGTCATCTTTAAGTTTGACCGGTGGGTGGGAGCGTTGCGGAGTCATTTCCTGATGGAGGATATTTTCTATATAGTCGGCGCCGTAGGCCCTATAGGCAAGAGCTTTTTCGATGGCATAGGTTAAAGCGTGACTGCCGTACTCGTCTTTGAGGGCCAGCAATCGCAGCACATTTTTTTTAATCGGCTGATTGGCATCGGCCAGGGCATTGAGATAGGCCCTGGCTTGTGGTGCTAAGGAAGCAAACAGAGCAATCTGGCGATCTTGCCACAATTTTTTCTTTATTTTTTTAACCAGCTCTTTGTGAGCCGGCAGCTCAATACGTTCATTTTTTTTCCAGCATCGTGTGTGGATGGCGATTATTTTTTGCTGGTCATACAAGCTGATGGTGTTTTGAGAAGCTTTGAGCGTAATGTGTTTTCCGATGGCCCAGGGCGCAGTCGTGTAGCAGTTTCCGTCAAAACGCACGGCAAAGTCTTTGTGCACCAACAGCTGTTTGGTTTCTCTGCAGTCAGGTAATAGCTGTGGCAGGGGTCTAAGGGTGACTATGGCAAAGCGCTGGCTGGGAGGCTCACCGGTTGTCTGCTGAACTCTGACATTGGCCACCGTGTCCAGCCAGTGTCTGAGTTGGCTTTGAACATCAGCCAGGGTGGTGAAGATTCGCAGCGGAAAGAAGTTTTTGCGGAGATAACCGATAATTCGCTCCACTTTGCCTTTTTCATGGGGCGCTCTGATGTTGCAGGCTTTGGGAAAGATTTTAAAGGTTGTCAAAAATTCCAGTAATGTATCATTGAAGCGGATCAAGCTGCCCTGGCGTTCGATGACGGCAGTGGGCATGTTGTCAAAGACCAGTTCTTTGGGGCTGCCGCCGAAAAAGCGAAAGGCATTAAGCAGGCATTGATGCAGACTTTCTTGTTTCTGACTGTGGGTAAATTCAACGTAAAGCATGCGGCTGTAACATTCGATCACTGCTAAGGCATACAGTTTTCGCTGGGTGGCCCCGTAGCTGAGCGAGCCAAAGTGACCCCAGTCAATTTGCATCTGCTCGCCGGGTGCTGATTCAAAGCGGATATAGGGTGTGCGCTTTGCCGGTACCGGGCGAGCCGTGCCCAGGTAATCTTTTAAGATGGTGATACCGCCGTTAAATCCCAGCGGCTCCAGGCGCTGTTTAATGACCACGGCCGAGGCCTTCGGGTCGGTTTGAAGCAACTGTTTAATCTGTTCTTTGAAGGGGTCCAGCTTACTGGCTCTTTTGGCAGATTTGCGTTGCGGGTATGGATCATCGATGTATTTGGCTACAGTTTTGCGGCTTAGGCACAGAGCATCGCTGATTTTTTGAATGGACAACCCCTCATGGTCCAGGCGCAGGATTTCAAAAACGGTTTGACGATCAATCATGGCTTTGCTCCCAGGCTTTTTTTAATCAATTGATGAATCGTAGCCGGGTCGTGGGTTTGCATGTCTTTGGCAGTTTTAAGTGGTCGGGCAGCGGCCAAATGGGGTTTTTGCGGAAGCGATAAGACTTGGAAAAGGCTACCGTCAAAACCGATCAAATCTTTGTCAATCAAAGCATCGCGGGCTAGAATGTAATCATCCACTGAGACTTTTAGCAGGATGCAAATTTTATCGTAGCTGTAATAAGACAGTCCGTTACGGTCGGAGACCACAACCAGCAACAGATAAAGCAAAAGTTCATGGTGGCTGAGCGCATTCCAAAACCCGGCCTGCAGAAAGCGATGTTCAATAAAGGCGAAGGATCCGCTGATTTTACGCAAACGATCAGGATAAAGGACTTTTTTGATGATCATGGAGCACCTCCTTATTGTGACCCTTTTACCGCAACGGGGTCGGCAGGTCGATCAAGTCCTTTTTTGCAAGATGCACAATAATCGTCGTAAGCTGCTGATATTAAGTTTATTTTTTGTGTTAACGCGTCCATCTTTGCAAGATTTCCCGTGCAGGGAATCAGATAATAAGTACCTGGTTTAATTTGTTTTAGTCGCTTTAACGAGTCCATTTTTGCAAGATGTTTCGCACGGCGTTTGGCATCGCGTTGTTTTTGCAGCATGCGGTTGCGTTCACGGTACTGCGGATGGCTATCGCGGTACTGGCGCCAGTAGTCAGGATGATGCGTCTGCCATGTTTGCTGGCTGTCTTTCTGATTTTGTCGATAATCGGTGTCGCTATCCATTTTGCGTTGCTGCCAGCGGCTTTTGCGGGCTCGCTGACATCTGTCACGGCTGCAATATTTTTGATTGTTGACTCGTGGATTAGCTATAAAAAGGCGCCGGCAGTGTACACAGGGTTGTTTCGGTTTCATGATCTTCCTCCTGTGCAAAATCATAAACCGGAAACGGTGAGTGTAAAATCTGAAGGATAAGAACCAAATTCAAAGAAAATATAAATTGGAATTTTTTTCAGGAAAGAAAAAAGAAGAAAACTTAGAAAGGTAATTTTATACCGTCGATTATTGGGTACTATTTAACCGTCTATAGCTGGGTACTTTTTTCCCGGCGTTAACAAGATGTACGCCGGATTCGATCATTGTGGCATGATAGCGATCTTCCCAGTATGCTCCCTTGCGATGCTTTCTTCGATTGTACTGTTGCCCCGTGTGGCTCGCTACCAACTGCACGGTCGCAGGGATATTGTTCTTGACCCCGGTATCTTTCACCAAAAGGTGGATATGTTTGGAAGTGACCGTATAGTTCAGGATTGTAATTCCAAACCTCTTTCTGGCCTCATA
>JAQYVG010000299.1 GCA_030145595.1 Desulfobacterales bacterium
CGTTACGGTTCTGGCCAAAAAAGAAATCAAGCTGGGCGGCATAATCTCTAATATCGCTCCGGAGTTTTGTTCCGGATGTCTGGTATGCGTTAATGTCTGTCCCTTTAATGCCATTGACTTTGATGCTGAAAAGCTTGTGGCTGAAGTGAATCCGGCCCTCTGCAAGGGCTGCGGCCTGTGTGTTGCATCCTGCCGCTCCGGGGCGATCCACCTTAAGGGTTTTGATAATGATCAGATCTTTGCCCAGATCTTTGCATTAAATTAAGAAACGACAACCTTATTTTATGGAGATGTATTCATATGTCGGATTGGGAACCTAAGATAGTCAGTTTTTTGTGCAACTGGTGCAGCTACGGGGCGGCCGGCTTGGCGGGTGTCAGTCGCATGGAATATCCACCCAATATCCGGGTCATACGTATCCCGTGCACAGGCACCATGAGCCCCAAGTTTATTTTAGCCGCTTTCAGGCAGGGTGCTGACGGAGTTTGGGTGTCCGGGTGACATCCCGGCGAATGCCATTACCTGGAAGGTAATTACTATGCCCGCAGAAAATTCGTTTTATTTCAAAATTTTATTGAACATATGGGAATCGAACCCGGCCGGCTGCATTTTTCATGGATTTCATCTGCTGAATCGACCAAATTCGTTAGTGTGGTCAATGAGGTCACTGCAGCCGTCAAGGCTCTTGGACCCAATAAAAACTTTTTAAAAACACAAGCCAGGGTAGCTTAGCATGTTAACGTATATCGAAAAAATAAAGGAAATATCAAGCAGGCTTTTACAAGAGGGCAAAGTTGATGTGGTTATCGGTTTCCGCAAGGGAACCGTGCCGATGATGAATGAACCCTGTTTTGTAAAAAGGCCTGAAGATGTGGACAATTTTGTGTGGGACAGCAATTGTGGAATCAATCTGGCAAACTACCTTGCTAACAGAAAGGAAAAAATCGGTATTGTTGTCAAAGGGTGTGATTCTCGAAACATTGTTACTCATATAATTGAAAATAAGATCAAACAGGATCAGCTGTTTATAATCGGCGTGCCGTGCAAAGCCATGATTGACCGGCGCAAGATCGAAGCAATGTTTGAAACTGAAATACAGGAAGTAATTGAAGCCGAAGACAGGATCATTGTAAAAGGGCATGGTTTAGAGAAAACCATTAACAAGATAGATGTTCTGCAGGAAAACTGTGCCATATGCGTTCAGCGCAACCCGGTAATATATGATGAACTTGTCGGGGAGCCGGTTGAAGAGAAAAAGGATGTGGACAGATACGAGGATGTTCGCAAGATTGAATCCATGCCCCCTCAAGAAAAATGGAAATATTTTGACGACCTCATTTTGCCCTGCATTCGCTGCTATGCATGCAGGAATGCTTGCCCCCTTTGCTACTGCCCCACATGCTTTGTGGATGAATCACGACCGCAGTGGGTAGGCAAAAGCCAGGACCCTACAGATACAAGAACATTCCATTTTTTAAGAGCCTATCATTGTGCCGGCCGGTGTACCGACTGCGGTGCCTGTGAGCGTGCCTGTCCAATGGACATAAAAGTCAGACAATTTACAAAAAAGTTGGAAAAAGATTGTCTGGATCTGTTCGGCTGGGAGGCCGGCATGACACTGGAAAAACGGCCGCCGCTTGATACATACAGACCCGATGATCCGGATGATTTCATAAAATAACAACAGGAACATATACTATGAAGGTGATAAAGATTGACAAAAAAGAGTGGGCCGGAGGCCTTGAACGTTTATCTGATTCTTTCCTGTTATGCGGTCCGGTCAAAAAAGATAAATTCCATAATTTCAAGGAACTGGAAAAAGGTGAGCTGCCGGATATGAATTTATTGAACACCCGGCTTTCACCCAAGTCGATAGTATATCCCCAATCAGAGATAATGTTTAAATATACTCTGGATGAGAACCAGAAAGATCATAACATCTTGAAAGAGATCGATAAAGATTATTCGCCCCGGGGAGTCATCGGCATCAGGCCCTGTGATGCCAAGGCTTTTCTCCTGGTTAAGGCAAACTTTGATGCACCCGAATATAAAGATCCTTATTGGATTAAATCATATAAAGCGACTACTTTTGTGGGGTATGCATGCAATATCCCTTGTAATACTTGCTTCTGTACAACGGCCGGTTGCGGACCGTTTCATGAACAAGGACTTGATCTGCTTTTGGTTGATGCCGGTGATTATTATTTGTCAAAGATAATAACCGAAAAAGGAAAAAACTTGTTAACAGCCGCCGGCTGGAGTGAAAAAATGGATGCTGCGGCTGCAGGCGATCAGATCGCAAGCATGAAGCAGGCCGCGGAGGCAAAAATAACGGCTCGGGTTGCCACTAATAAATTAAAGGACAAAAAAACTACAGAACTTTTTGAAGCTTCGTTTTGGGAAGAGGTCGCTTTTGCCTGTATAAACTGCGGCACCTGCACCTATGTGTGCCCCACATGCTGGTGTTTTGATATCCAGGATGAAGCTTACGGCTCCAGCGGGATACGCATGCGCAATTGGGATAGTTGTATGTATCCGCTGTTTACCTTTCACGGATCAGGACATAATCCCAGAGAGACCAAGATGCAGCGGGTTCGCCAGCGGTTTATGCATAAGCTCAAATATTATGTGGACAGATATGAAAATGGAATTCAATGTGTCGGATGCGGTCGATGCATTCGCCACTGTCCGGTTAATATCGATATTCGTAAGGTTTGCGATTTGATGAACGATTACGAACCTGCTCTGGACGAAGAATAATTGT
Organism: Desulfobacterales bacterium; assembly: GCA_030145595.1. Classification (GTDB taxonomy): domain Bacteria; phylum Desulfobacterota; class Desulfobacteria; order Desulfobacterales; family UBA11574; genus Desulfatibia_A. The sequence goes on from JAQYVG010000299.1 coordinate 2,765, forward strand.
TAGTTCATCAAATTTTTTTTCTAGCCACCAGGACACAAAGGCAGTCACGGGTAAACAGTCATCAGTGAAAAGTGTCAGTAAGGGAAAACTGATTACTGATAACCGATAACTGATCACTGACATTTGTGTCTTAGTGCCTTCGTGGCAAATATTTTCGGTTCTGGCATGTCCCGGCCTATGGGCTTGTCCAGGTTAGGGAGTTGCATAGTGGAAAATCCATATTTACCGTTTCCGGTTCGCATCGACGAGATAATAACTGAAACTGAAGATAAAAATCTTAAGACATTCAAGTTTGTCTTTATAAACCCGGATGACGAAGAAAAATTTACTTACAAGGCAGGCCAGTTCGCCGAACTTTCAGTGGCCGGAAAGGGTGAAATTCCCATAGGGATTGCTTCGTCCCCCACGGAAAAAGGATTTTTATTGTTTACCGTCAACAAGGTCGGCCTGGTAACTTCGCATCTTCATGCCATGTGCACCGGTGATATTATGGGGATACGCGGGCCTCTGGGCAACTGCTACCCCTGGGATATCATGGAAGGAAAAAATGTTGTAATTATCGGAGGCGGTTTTGCCTTCACAACACTTCGGTCATCAATCATATACATGCTCGATTCGGATAACCGACCAAAATTTAAAGACATACATGTTATATACGGTGCCCGGACTCCTGGCATGCTGCTTTACAGGAATGAACTGGCCGAATGGGAAAAGCGTGATGATATCAACATGCACATTACCGTGGATGCCACAGATGATCCGGACTGGAAATATAATATCGGCTTTGTACCGACCATTACCGATCAGAAAGCACCCCAGGGCGATGAAGATACCTATGCCATTGTTTGCGGACCGCCTATTATGATCAAGTTTACCCAACCTGTCCTGGACAAGCTCGGTTATTCCCATGAGAATATCATCAATTCTCTTGAAATGCGGATGAAATGCGGTATCGGAATATGCGGACGATGTAATATCGGTCAAGAATATGTTTGCAAAGACGGTCCGGTCTTTACGCTTGCCCAGCTTAATAATATGCCAAAAGAATACTAAGTGTGTCCATCCATAAATGGCTATTTTCCCGATGAGCTGCGTTCTCTCTCCGAGGCGTAGGCTCTACCCTCTCTCCGAGCTGTATGCTCTACGAGCAGGAAGCCGGCCTGTAAGCCCTACGGGCTGGCCTCCGGCTCGTAGAGGCGAGCCTACGCCTCGGAGAGAAGCGGAGCCGGAGGCCGG
>JAQYVG010000029.1 GCA_030145595.1 Desulfobacterales bacterium
ACCGATTTTGTTGCCGGGATAGCCGTATGCAACCTCGGCCATGCACACCCAAGGGTTTCAAAGGCACTTGCCACACAGGCGCAAACCCTTTTGCATGTTTCCAACCTCTACTATACGGTTCCGCAGGTTGAGCTTGCAGCCTGGCTTGTCAAGCACAGTTTTGCGGACCGGGTTTTTTTCTGCAACAGCGGGGCTGAGGCCAACGAAGCCGCCATAAAACTGGCCAGAAAATATTTCAAGGAAAAGGGTGAAAACCGACGCTTCCGGATCATATCCATGGAGAGATCTTTTCACGGACGCACCATGGCCACCCTTTCCGCTACCGGCCAGGACAAGATAAAGAAGGGTTTTGAGCCTGTCCTGGAGGGTTTTGATTTTGTATCGTTTAACGACATTGATGCCTTGCAGAATAAAATCGATGCAAAGACGTGTGCCGTTATCATCGAGCCGATTCAGGGTGAAGGCGGCGTGCGCTGCCCGGACCCCGAATACCTTAAAAGGGTCAGGCAGTTGTGTGATGAAACCGGTGCACTTCTGATATTTGATGAAATCCAGACCGGAATCGGACGTACCGGCAGACTCTTTGCGTATGAACATTTCGGCGTTGAACCGGATATTATGACCTTGGCCAAGGCCCTTGGCAATGGACTGCCCATAGGCGCCATGCTGGCCGTAGAAGATGTGGCCGATGCGTTTGGAGCCGGTTCGCATGCTTCAACATTCGGCGGTACGCCGGTTGTGACCGCAGCTTCACTTGAAGTTGTCAAAGTGCTTGACGAAGAAAAAATCGTTGATCACTGCGGTAAAATCGGAGCCTATTTTAAGGAAAGGCTTTTGTGGCTGAAAAGCAGACACGAATCAATCGTGGATGTTCGCGGGCTTGGCCTGCTGTTAGGGATGAAGCTGAAAATGGAAGGGGCGCCGATTGTCAACTTGTGCCTGGAAAAAGGATTTATGATTAACTGCATCCAGGAGAATATTTTGCGTTTTATCCCCCCGCTGACCATTGGAAAAAATGAGATAGATTCCCTGGTGGACTGTTTGGATGAAATTTTGTGAAGCATCAAAATATTTCATCATGGAAAGCCTGTTTTTTGGGCCGGGTTAGAGGTAAATGGCCTTGCTGAAATAAATAGATGAGGTGTAGGGGAGTTTTCGCTATAAGATCGCTCAATGGATAATCATATTTTAAACCGTGTGAACTCGTATATAAAGGTTCGTAAAGAAAGAACAGAAGCTTTTGCAATAATATTAATTGTTTTGCTGAACGACAGGTGATTGCTTACGATGGCAGCTTTTGGCAATACGTCTGTTCTTTCTAACGATCCTTAATATACTCAAACAGCACACGCTTTAAAATCTGATCATCCATTTCGCTAATTCACCAAGCATTATGGGAAAAAACTCCCCGAGGTTATTGAGAAGTTATGGTATTGTTAATTAAGTGGAGCAATTGTTTTGAAAAAAGATATACTGACACTACTGGATCTTAGTAAAGAAGACTTTGAGTTGCTTTTTAAGCGGGCTTTTGAACTGAAAGAGCAGCTTAAAGAAGGAGCCGCGGAAAAAACCCTGGCAGGAAAAACCCTGGGACTTATTTTTGATAAACCGTCGACACGAACACGGATATCTTTTGAAGCAGCCATAATTCAGCTGGGCGGCACGCCGATTTTTATCAATGCCAGAGATACGCAGATTGGCCGCAACGAACCTGTAAGGGATACTGCCAGAGTAATTGCAAGATACCTGGACGGGCTGGCTATTCGAACCTATTCCCAGGATTTATTAAAAGAATATGCGGAATTTGCCAACATCCCGGTTATCAATGCTCTTACCGATCTATACCATCCCTGTCAGGTATTAAGCGATCTGATGACTATAATAGAGTGCAAGGGCGGCTATACCAAGCTCAAGATTGTCTGGATAGGAGACGGTAATAATGTCTGCAATTCCTGGATAAATGCTGCCGCTGTTTTGGGTCTGGATCTGGTTTTAGCCTGCCCCGAAGGATATGCACCTGACCCTGAGATTCTGAAAAGGGGCATGGCAAGCGGGAATGACCAGCTGACAGTAACCACAGACCCGATTGCAGCGGTACAATACGCGGATGTAATTTATACTGATGTTTGGGCCAGCATGGGGCAGGAGAGTGAGCACAGCAGAAGAAAACGAGCATTTGAGCCTTTTCAGGTTAATACGGCCTTATTGAAAAGTGCGACCCGAGAGGATGTGGTCGTGATGCATTGCCTTCCGGCTCACAGGGGTGAAGAGATTAGTGAAACGGTGTTGGAAGGCCCGCATTCAATTGTATGGGACCAGTCTGAAAACAAATTGCATATGCATAAAGCTGTATTGGATGTGCTCATGACCCGGGTTGTGCTTTAAGATCGCTTCGCTTGAGAAGCACTTTGTTGAAGGAGCGCTTTGCTTGAGGGGAAAAAACCTTTCTATACATACCCTCTAGGCCGTCAGGCCGCTCATCAAACGAAGTGCTCTGCAAGCGCAGCACTCCAATTACCAATGAACAATGACCCCGGTGAAATGCGCTGTGCTGTCACTACGTGAATTTCACGGGGCAAGCAAATAACCAAATCCCGGCAATCGTGCACAGGATAAAAGTTAACAGGGAGTCTTGCTATGGCTGACAAAGTAAATAAAGTGGTTCTGGCCTATTCGGGGGGGCTGGATACCTCTGTAATATTAAAGTGGCTGATTGAAACTTACAAGTGTGAGGTGATTGCCTTTGCAGCTGACATCGGACAAGGGGAGGAACTCGATCAGATTGAGGAAAATGCCTTAAATACCGGAGCTGTTAAGGTTTATATTGACGACTTAAAGGAAACCTTTGTCAAAGATTATGTTTTTCCGGCCTTTCGCGCCAATGCCGTTTATGAAGGCCAGTATCTTTTGGGGACCTCCCTGGCCCGGCCTTTAATCGCCAAACGCCAGATGGAGATCGCCAAGATCGAAGGGGCTGATGCCGTCAGCCACGGTGCCACCGGAAAGGGGAATGACCAGGTGAGATTTGAGCTCAGCTACTTTGCGCATGATCCCAACATAAAGATTATTGCGCCCTGGCGCGAGTGGCGGCTTAACTCCCGCAGCGAGCTGATAGCGTACGCCGAAAAACACGGTATCAAGGTCCCGGCTACCCGTGCAAAACCTTATAGTACCGACAGAAATTTACTTCATATCAGTTTTGAAGGGGGCGAGTTGGAAGATCCCTGGAAACAGCCGGACAAGGAGATGTATACTCTGACAGTTTCTCCCCAGGATGCACCGGATAAGCCTGAAATCATAGAGATTACATTCAAGCAGGGTGACCCGGTGGCCATTAATGAAAAAAGTATGTCTCCGGCGAACCTTCTTTTGGAACTGAATCGGCTGGGCGGCCGCCACGGTATCGGCCGAGCCGATATTGTCGAAAACCGTTTTGTAGGCATGAAATCACGCGGTATTTATGAAACTCCCGGCGGCACCATTCTAAGAGCAGCCCATATGGCCGTGGAGTCGATTACCATGGACAGAGAAGTCATGCATATGCGGGACGCGCTGATACCGAAATATTCTGAACTGGTCTATTACGGATTCTGGTTTTCACCGGAGATGAGGCTTTTGCAGGATATGATCAACCAGACCCAGGAGAATGTCTCCGGGGTGGTACGCCTGGAGCTTTACAAGGGCTGCTGCAGCGTTTTAGGTCGAAAATCTGATGAATCTCTGTATCGCGAAGATTTTGCCACTTTTGAAGACGACCATGTATACAGCCAGAAAGATGCTGAAGGTTTTATCCGTCTGAACGCATTGCGCTTGCGTATCCATAAGATGCTGGAACAACAAAAACAATAGTTACGTAAAAAGCAAAAAAATATCACGAAAGCACGAAAGGACGAAAGCACGAAAAAATATTAAAAAAACTTCGTGCTTTCCCTATTTCGTGTTTTCGTGATTAATTCTAGTAACGAATAACAGATAACTTCCATTGAGTGGTATCGCTCCATTGAGTGGTATAGCTCAATTGAGATATGAGGTATATATGTCTGAAAAATCCTGGAACGGTCGATTTTCCGAAAAAACAGATAGGCTTGTTGAAGCCTTTACGTCTTCAATCGATATCGATAAACGACTTTACCCTTACGACATCGAAGGGAGCATCGCCCATTGCCGGATGCTGGCCAAGGCTTCGATTATTTCAGAAACAGAGGCTGATTTATTGATTGAGGGCCTTGGGAAAATTAGAAGAGAACTCGATCGAGGCAAGCTTACCTATGATGACAGCCTCGAAGATATTCATATGCATATTGAGACCTGGCTGCTTCAGGAAGTCGGCAAGGTCGCGCTGAAACTTCATACTGCCCGCAGTCGCAACGACCAGGTGGCCCTCGATGTGAGAATGTATTTGAGGGATGAGACGCAAAATACAATTAAACGCCTTGTTGAGCTGCGAAAAGTCCTCGTTGGTCTGGCCAAGGTACATATAGATGTTGTCCTGCCGGGATACACGCATTTGCAAAGAGCCCAACCGGTTTTGCTTGCTCACCATCTGATGGCGTATTATGAAATGTTTTCGCGCGATACGGAAAGGTTCAGCGACTGCTTGAAACGTATAAACATCATGCCGTTAGGCAGTGCGGCCCTGGCCGGGACAACATATCCCATTGATAGAGAATACACGGCCAAACTGCTCAACTTCCCCAAGGTATCGGGCAACAGCCTGGATGCGGTTTCAGACAGGGATTATATTATCGAATTTTTGTCTTCAGCAAGCCTTTGCATGGTGCATTTAAGCCGCATATCGGAAGAACTTATTTTATGGTCGTCATCCGAGTTCGGCTTTATTGAACTTCCGGATTCCTTTGCCACCGGTAGCAGCATTATGCCTCAGAAGAAGAACCCGGATGTACCTGAACTGGTCCGCGGCAAAACCGGTCGAGTTTTTGGGGATTTGACAGCCTTGTTGACCATTATGAAGGCGTTGCCGCTTGCTTATAACCGCGACATGCAGGAAGATAAAGCCGCTTTGTTCAATACGGTCGATATATTAAAAGAATGTATCGAAATTAACATCCATATGCTCCCGAAGCTGACCGTAAACCAGTTAGCCATGCAGCAGGCCGCGACTTCAGGGTTTTTAAACGCTACCGACTTGGCTGATTACCTTGTGACCAGAGGTATGCCGTTCCGTCAAGCCCACAGCTGTGTCGGCAATGCTGTTAGCTATGCCCTCAATCAAGAGAAAGAGCTTCAGGAACTTACATTAAAAGAATTAAAGTCCTTTTCATCCCTGATAAAAAAAGATGTTTTTAACGTTTTGACTACCGAAAAAATGATAAATCGCAGAACGTCTTTCGGTGGAACAGCCACGGAAAACGTAAAGGCCGCTATCGAGGCGGCTGAAAAAAGCCTTGATGAAGAGTCTAAATGTTTACAAGTATTGACAGAGGACTAATTTTAAAGCTTTCAATTTTAGCTGCGTTTGCTTTTTATTTGTCCGGATGCGGCCGCAAGGCGCCGCCTGTTGCGCCTCGCCCGGCACCGCCACCGGCGGTCAATGATTTAAGCCGGCAGATGCAGGAAGATACGCTCAAGCTGACCTGGACGATTCCAAAACATAAGGGTAAAATACATCCGGACCTGGAAGGTTTTTTTGTTTATCGTTCCCGGAAACCGCTTTCAGAATCTGAGTGCCCGGATTGTCCGCTACAGTTTAAACTTGTTGCCGATCTTGGGCAAAAAACGGTTAAAGCTTCGGAAAAAAAGAAAAAAGGCCGTATGACTTACAGTGAGACTCTGGTAAAAGGTTATCGTTACATCTATAAGGTAGTGGCCTATAATGACAGCGGGTTAAGATTTGGTGATTCCAATTTGGTTGACTTTAATTATTAGGCCCTTAAGTGTAAATTTTTTGCATTTTATGGCAAAAATCAATTATTGAGCAGTACATTATTGCACGCAAAGGCACAAAGCTCGCAAAGGAAAACAAAGATAAATTTTTTAAGAACCTTGGCGTCTTTGCGAGAGAATCTTATTTAATTCTCTCCGAGGCGTAGGCTCTACAAGCCGGAGGCCGGTTTGTCCGGGTTAGGTGATTTATGCATCACTTTCATTACCGTGATAACGAATTGTACTGTGAAGAGGTTCCGATTCAGAAGATAGCCGCAGAAGTCGGGACGCCCTTTTATTTATACAGTCACGCAACCTTAAAGCGTCATTTTCTCATTTTTAATGAGGCCTTTGAAGGCATAGACCGGCTTGTGTGTTATTCTGCAAAGGCAAATACCAACCTGGCACTTTTAAAACTGTTTGCCAATCTGGGGGGCGGGCTTGACATCGTTTCCGGCGGGGAATTGTACCGGGGACTAAAAGCCGGCTTCCCTCCGGATCGGATTGTTTATTCCGGAGTCGGCAAGCGCGTTGACGAGATCGATTATGCCCTGCATACAGATATTCTGATGTTCAATGTCGAGTCTCTTGAGGAACTGGCAGTTATCAATCAAAGAGCCGGATTGCTCGCAAAGCAGGCGCCGGTAGCCATTCGAGTAAACCCGGACGTTGACCCCGGGACGCACCCTTATATTTCTACCGGACTTGAAAAAAACAAGTTCGGTATTGACACCAAGACGGCCATAGAAGGTTACAAGGCCGCCGGCAGGCTGGAGAATATTGCTGTGGTCGGCATCGACTGCCATATCGGCTCACAAATTACGGAAGCAAAGCCTTTTGAAGACGCCCTCAAAAGTTTAGAGCGCTTGATAACGGAGCTTAAATCCTTGGGAATCAAGATTAAATATTTGGATATGGGGGGAGGTTTAGGTATCACTTATGATGCAGAATCGCCGCCTCATCCCCGTGAGTATGCCCGGGCCATCATCGATTCTCTTAAGGGCATTGATCTGCAACTGATCCTGGAGCCCGGCAGGGTTATTGTCGGCAATGCCGGGACGCTGATCACCCGTGTCCTTTATAGAAAAACAGCCCCTGTCAAGGAGTTCGTGATTACGGACGCCGGTATGAACGATTTGATGCGACCGTCGCTGTACAAAGCGTTTCATGCAATTCAACCGGTTGTCAAAACTGTGCGTGCACCGATAAAAGCTGATGTAGTCGGGCCGATTTGCGAAAGCGGGGACTTTTTAGCCGTTGACCGCGAGATTCCCGATGTCAAGCAGGGAGATCTTTTAGCGGTGATGAGTGCCGGTGCCTATGGTTTTACAATGTCTTCCAATTACTGTTCCCGGCTCCGGGTACCTGAAGTGATGGTCGCAGAAGACCGCTTTTATGTGGTGAGAACCCGCCAGACCTATGAGGATCTGGTTGCCGGCGAGACAATACCACCGTTTTTGAATGGCTGAAGTATTTAGAATTTTTTCACTGCCACTAAGACACCAAGACAATCAAGGGTGAGCAGTTAACAGTAAGTAGTGTTCAGTAAGAGAAACTGATTACTGATAACCGATAACTGATCACTTACATTCGTGCCTTCGTATTTTCGTGCTTTCGTGATAAATTTATTTGTTTGAAGCTGGTTTACATGTGTGAGGAATTATGGAACCGATTGATTTTTATAAAATGAGCGGTAGCGGAAACGACTTTATTATTATCGACAATCGCAATAGGGTTGTCGATGAAACGGATCTTTCAGATTTTGTCACCAAAGTATGCCGCCGGAAACTGTCTGTCGGTGCCGACGGTCTTATCCTTATAGAAGAGACCGATGCTGTTGACTTCAAGTGGCAGTTTTTTAACTCGGACGGCAGCTGCGCCGAGATGTGCGGAAACGGCGCCAGATGTGCCGCGCGGTTTGCATACTTAAACCAGATTGCCGGACCGAATATGTCCTTTGAAACCGCAGCCGGCATAGTCAGCGCACAGGTATCCGATGATCTGGTGAAGGTACAAATGCCGGATCCGGCCGAACTAAGAATGGATTATACCCTCGAGCTTAAAGAAGGTTCCGTGCTGATCTCCAGTGTCAACACCGGTGTTCCCCACGTGGTGATTAGCGTGGATGAGATCGACGGTGTCGATGTCGTTAAACTGGGTCGAGAGATCCGGCTACACTCTACCTTTGCACCCGCCGGCACCAACGTAAATTTTGTTAGTTTCCAAAAAGACGGCAATATTGCAATCCGGACATATGAGCGGGGGGTCGAAGATGAAACCCTGGCTTGCGGCACCGGTGCGATTGCCGCTGCTATTGTTACTGCCGACAAAACCAGGATGAAATCTCCGATCAAGGTTCTGACGCGGGGCGGGGAATATCTGACTATTTATTTTCAGGATAAAGACGGCACATATAACGACGTCTACCTTGAAGGTGACGCCCGTATAATTTACAAAGGCCGGCTTTGGGAAGATGCCTGGCAATAAATGGAGAACTTGGTTTTCAAATACGAAACCGGCGTAATTCACGGCCGGTTCCAGGTGTTACATCATGATCATCTCAAATACCTTCTGGCAGGTAAAGAATTATGCCGGCATCTGGTTGTGGGGATAACCAATCCGGATCCGGTCATGGTCAGGGAAGAAAGCGCTGATATCAAAAGGAGCAGTCTTTTAGCGAATCCGTTAACCTATTACGAGCGCTATACCCTCATTAGAACCGTGCTGCTAGAAAACGGAGTCAAAGCCCAAAACCTGTCGGTGGTTCCCCTGCCCATCAACCTGCCTGAGCGTTATCAGTATTACGTCCCTCTGGACGCGGTCTTTTTTCTGACGATATACGATGACTGGGGCCGAAAAAAACTCGATTATTTTAAATCCTTGCAACTAAAAACCCATGTCCTTTGGGAAGTGTTGCCCGGGGAAAAAGGGATCAGTGCAAACGATATCCGCAATGATATGATCCACGACAAGCCCTGGCAGCACCTGGTTCCTCAGAGTGTGGCCGCTTTATTGATAAAATGGGGAATTCCTCAAAGGCTCAAAAAGATTCAAGCAGTTTGCTGAGATCAAGCTGGTTGACGATTTCGGTAAATATTTCTCCCAGAACTTTCTCAGCATCTCCCTGGCCGATCACTTTTACGCGTTCGGCATCGCCGCTGATGGTCTTTGTAACCAGCAAAAGATCTCCTTTTAAAAGCCGAGCCTCATACTTGATTGCGGCCATCCATTTTCGATCGACAAGATCCAGTCGGAATTCTTTGATAACGATTTCAAGGACCGGTATTGTTTTTTCCGGTTGGGTTAAAACGTCTAACCCTGAATTTTCGAACCTCCTTTTGAAAGCCTCCTTGAAAAGTGAAGGCAGATCAAAGGCTCCGGCTACAAAAGGTTTTTTCCCCTGATCCACTGAAAGCGAAAAAAGTCCGGTGAAGTGTTTAAACTCAGATTGGGCATTTGGGCCGAAAATCGTTTTATTGGATCTTACATCCCGGCATTCGAGAAAAACACGCTTTCCTTTGAGATCGTCCGACGCAACCGGCAGGCGGTAATTGACATCGATGTAGGATTTTGATGCACATGCGCCCACCACGGCAACGATTACCAAAATAGAGCCAAGCAGTAACATAAATTGAGTTGTTCTTTGCATTGTTCAAGTCCTCCGGCATTTTGTATATAAAACCGATAACAGAAAAGTCATGTTTTGCCAACTCCGCGATTTGTGCTTGCAAAACAGAGCGCCTGTGGTATTTAAATTAACGTTATATCGATGGATTCGTAAAAAGTCAAAAACCAAATTTTACGAGCGCGTTTTGTATTTAGTGTTAGGTGATTTAACAAGCTTGGTATATCAACATAAAAATACACAGGATTGCGTTGATGCGATCCCAGCAGTTAACCTGTAAAGTAAAAAGGAGGAAAACGATGAAATTTTGCAAACTGTGTGTAGTGGTAGTTCTGGTGATGGTAATGGCTACGGCGGGGATGGCCGTGGCAGGTACCTTAGCTGATGTAAAGGCAAAAGGCTTTATTCAGGCCGGTGCCAACGGCGATCTGTTCGGTTTTGGAAAGCCGGATGAGAAAGGTGTTTGGCGGGGTCTTGATGTGGACACGGCGCGTGCCGTTGCTGCTGCCGTATTTGGCGATGCAAACAAGGTCAAATACACTCCTTTGACAGCTAAAACACGTTTTACGGCTTTGCAGTCCGGTGAAATTGATGTGTTGACCCGTAATTGTACCCAGACTTTGGGTCGTGACACCGATTTGGGTTTGGATTTTGTCCAGGTAAATTATTACGACGGTCAGGGCTTTCTTATCCCCAAGAAACTTGGTGTGCAAAGCGCCAAGCAGCTGGACGGCGCGACAGTGTGTGTTCTGCCGGGAACAACTACCGAACTGAATGTGGCAGATTATTTCCGTGCAAACAACATGAAAATGAAACCGGTTGTGATTGAAAGCACGGCTGAACTCGCCAAAGCCTTTTTTGCCGGACGCTGTGACGTTTTAACTTCGGACGCTTCTCAATTGGCCGGGACCAGGGCCGTAGCCCCCGACCCCAAAGCTTACGTTATTTTGCCGGAGATTATTTCCAAGGAACCCCTTGCCCCTGTGGTTCGCCATGGTGACAACCAGTGGAAAGATATTGTCAACTATGCGGTGCTTGCCATGATAAATGCCGAGGAAATGGGCATTACATCCAAAAACGTGGACAAAATGCTCAAAAGTAAAGACCCGAAAGTCCAGCGTTTTCTGGGCGTGAGTGCCGGAAACGGCAAGGCTCTTGGACTTGATGAAAAATTTGCCTACAATATTATCAAACAGGTAGGTAATTATGGCGAGATATTTGAGCGCAATGTGGGAGTTAACACACCGTTAGGCATTGAGCGCGGTCTGAATGCTCTGTGGACAAACGGCGGTTTGATGTATTCTCCGCCATTTAAGTAGTCTCCATCCATAAATGGCCCTTTTTGCCCTGCTCGGCGTTCTCCGCGGGTTTCCGGCTGCGGCGTACTGACGTACGCCTCACCGAAAACCCTTGTGCGGCCTTGATCAGGACAAAAATTGCTCATTTATGAATTGGACACCCATGGTGTTCGTTTTGGAATCGTGGATGGGCACTAAATTAATGGATTGAACAGATCCAGTTAATATTGGTGTTCAATTTTGCCTTCATGGGTTGTTAACGTATTTTAATAGCATCATCAGGTTGTAAAACGAGCTGTTAAGCCGAGATTTCCTCGGCTTAACAGCTTTATTTTGAGAATAGGGATGGGAAAGGGCGATATTGATTCTATAGATAAAACCGTGCCGGAAGCGGTCCCATTTTTCAATGATCCTGCCAAACGGTCAATCCTGTATCAACTGGGGGCTATGCTCCTATTGGGGCTGCTTGGTTATTATCTGCTTTCGAACACCATGGCAAACCTTGAAAGGCAGTCAATTGCAACCGGCCTCGGCTTTCTTGAAAAGGAATCATCGTTTGAAATCGGCGAGTCACTGATATCATATTCGGCCGCCGATACATATGCCCGCGCTCTTGTTGTAGGCGTTTTAAATACCTTAATCGTTTCATTTGTCGGGATCATTCTTACAGTTATACTCGGCACTTTTATCGGTGTGGCCCGTCTCTCCACAAACTGGCTGGTATCAAGGCTGGCGGCCGTCTACATAGAGGTTTTCCAGGATATACCGGTGCTGTTGCAGCTCTTTTTCTGGTACGCCTTTTTTTATGAACTTTTGCCATCTCCACGGCAGGCTTTAAGCCCGGGCGCCGGTATCTTTATTAGTAATCGCGGGATGGTTTTCCCGGTCCCCGAGTCACATCCGGCTCACAAATACATGGCTGCGGCGTTTTTAGGCGGTTGTCTCTGCGTTTATCTGCTGCGTCGATGGGCAAGAAAACAGCAGGCAAGAACCGGAAAGGTTTTTCCTGTCTTTAGTGTCTCTGCGGGAATTCTTGTGGGGTTTCCGGTGATTGCCTGGTGGTTGTCCGGTGCACCGGCGGCCATGGATGTTCCGGCACTGACGGGGTTTAATTTCGAAGGCGGGGTTAATATCAGTCCGGAGTTCAGTGCGCTGCTGCTCGGTTTAGTTCTTTATACGGCGGCATTTGTGGCCGAAGTTGTCCGTGCCGGTATACAGGCGGTAAGTCACGGTCAAACCGAAGCCGCCATGTCATTAGGCCTCAAATCCGGACAGGTTCTTAATCTTGTAATATTACCTCAGGCCTTACGGGTTATCATACCACCGTTGACCAGCCAGATGTTGAACCTGACCAAAAACAGTTCTCTGGCGGTGGCCATCGGGTATCCTGATTTTGTTTCCGTGGCCGGGACGACGATCAACCAGACCGGACAGGCAATTGAAGGTATTGCAATGATGATGGTGGTGTATCTTTTTTTTAGCCTGACGACATCGGCTTTTATGAACTGGTATAATAAGAAAGTGGCGCTTGTTGAAAGATAATAAAATCGCTTATGCGATTTTATATAACGCGGCTTCGCCGCAGCGACACGCGGCGCGAGCGCCTGCGCTGCGCGAGCGATTCCATAAATCAACAATCATCCCCGAAAAATCGGGATCTCCGCTCCGCTCCGTCAATCAACAATAGTCAATCTGGTTCTCTCCGAGGCGTAGGCTCTACCCTCCGGCCTGTAAGCCCTACGGGCTGGAAGCGGAGCCGGAGGCCGGTTCATCCGGGGTGGGTTTAATTTACAAAAAAAGCTATGTCCAAAGCATACTCTGAAAAGACGGAAGAGACCATAAAACCACCGCTGACCAGTGTGGGTGTGATTGGATGGATAAAAGCCAACCTGTTAAACAGCTGGTTTAATTCTTTACTAACAGTTGCTACCCTCTATCTTTTATTAAAGATTATCCCTGCGTTCATTCGCTGGGCGTTTGTTGACAGCTTGTGGATGTCCACCGGGGCGGAATGCCACCAGGCCGGCGGTGCCTGCTGGTCTATTATTCCTGCCAACCTACGATTCATTCTCTTTGGTTTCTTCCCTTATGATTTACAGTGGCGCCCTTTGGTAGCCATGATTTTATTGGTAGGCCTTCTTTTTTACAGCCAAAATAGGAACCACTGGAAAAAATCACTGGCTTATTTGTGGATTTTTGGCCTATTTATTATGGGTCTGCTCATGAAGGGGGGGCTATTCGGCCTGACCTCTGTTGAAAGTGCTCAGTGGGGAGGGTTGCCTCTTACGCTCATCCTCTCTGTTTTCGGACTCACGGCCGCTTATCCTCTCGGTGTGGTTTTGGCCCTGGGTCGACAGTCGAAAATGCCTGCAATAAAGACGATTTGTGTTATATATATCGAACTGATCCGTGGTGTTCCGTTGATCAGTCTTCTGTTTATGTCATCGGTGGTTTTTCCCCTGTTTTTACCCGAAGGTATAACAGTCAATAAGATTGTTAGGGCGCAGGCGGCCATCATTTTATTTACGGCGGCCTATATTGCTGAAGTTGTGCGCGGAGGACTGCAGGGGATGTCTCGCGGGCAGTATGAGGCGGCCGAGTCTTTAGGGTTGAATTATTACCAGACCATGCGGCTGGTCATTTTACCCCAGGCGCTGAAAATCGTAATTCCGCCCACAGTCAGTATTCTTATCTCCGCTTTCAAGGATACGTCCCTGGTGGTGATTATTGCATTGTATGACCTGCTGAAGACGACGCAATCCGTCCTTTCTGATCCCGAATGGATGGGGTTTTCCTCAGAAGCTTATCTTTTTATTGCTTTGATTTATTTTGTGTGTTGTTTTGCAATGTCAAACTACAGCCGTCGCCTGGAAAGGGAGTTGGATACGGGTCATTGATACTATGAACGAAGAACAGATTGAGAAACCGGCTACCGTGGATGATGACGACATTATCATCGAAATCATAAATATGCACAAATGGTTCGGTGATTTCCATGTATTGAAAGATATAAATCTTATTGTGCGGAAACAGGAGCGGATCGTTATCTGCGGTCCTTCGGGATCCGGGAAATCCACCCTGATCCGCTGCATTAACCGTCTGGAAGAACATCAACGCGGCCGGATTATAGTCGACAATATTGAACTGATCGATAACATCAAGAATATCGAGAAAATCCGTACCGAAGTCGGCATGGTTTTTCAGCACTTCAATCTCTTCCCTCATCTTACCATTGTCGAAAACCTGGCCCTGGGCCCCATATGGGTCCGCAAAGTTCCTAAAAAAGAAGCCGAAGAGACCGCCATGTATTTTCTGGAAAAGGTGCACATCGCCGAGCAGGCACAAAAATATCCGGGACAGCTTTCAGGGGGGCAGCAGCAGCGTGTCGCCATTGCCCGCAGCCTCTGCATGCATCCGAAAGTGATGCTCTTTGACGAACCCACTTCGGCTCTTGATCCGGAAATGATCAAAGAAGTGCTGGACGTTATGATCGATCTGGCACGCGAAGGCATGACCATGATTGTGGTTTCCCACGAGATGGGCTTTGCCAAAAGCGTGGCCCATAAGGTGCTTTTTATGGACTACGGTCAAATTGTCGAAGAAAATGCGCCGGAAGAATTTTTTGAAAATCCCCAGCACGAGCGGACCAAATTGTTTCTCAGCCAGATCCTGCACTAACCCTGTTTTTCATAATAGGATTTAAGCTTCACTCTTAATGTTATTATTGCCTTTGAATGAATTTGAGATATCCTTGACTCTGTTAGATCCAGCACTTTGGCTATCTCTTTTAAGGTCAGCTCCTCATAATAGTATAGCGACATAACCAGCCGTTCCTTCTCTTTAAGCTTTGAAAGACCCTTGGATATAATGCCTCTCAACTCCTTTTTTTTTAATTCATTAAAAGGGGAAGGTACATCTGAGACCTGCTTAGACAACTTTGTGGTAAAGCCGTCGGACATAATTTCATCAAGGCTTAAAAGATCTGCTCCCTGCACTCTAGAGGTCAGTCTATGATATGATTCAATACTGATACCTATCTCTTGGGCAATCTCAAAATCCTCCGGTTCCCTTCCAAGCTTCAACCCAATTGTTCTTATGGCATTTTCAATTTTTCGAATATCTCGCCTGACAGACTCGGAAACCCAATCCATTTTTCGCAGTTCATCTAATATAGCTCCTCTGATCCTGCTTTTTGCATATGTTCGAAATTTAACCCCCTTTTTTTGATCGAACTTGTCCAGGGCATCATATAATCCCATGGTTCCCGGGCCTATCAGTTCTTCTTTGCATATATGGGGGGGTAGCCTAATTGCCATCCTTTCAGCTATTTGCTTGACAAGGGGAGCATATTTGAGAATAAGTTCTTTTCTGAGCTTTTCCGCTTCGATATCGGATATAGTTTTATATTTTTTAGCACATACAGACATTATCTTTAGACCTTTGAAAATCGCAAAACAAAATGCCCACCTCTGACAAAAAGGTGGGCATTCAAATAAAATAGCCTGGCAACCCCGCTGCCCTGTCCGCCTCAAAGCGGCTTTAGACCGGTGGTTCTGCGTACCAACCTTTCGGAAGATTTGCCCTTCAGCAAATTATCAAAATTTTAACGTTAAATACTTATCGGCATTTTATAGAAGAATCTTTATTTTAATATCTTTTTTTACCCCATAATCCTGTTTGGGATCGACATAAGAATTTGTGGGTTGGCTTAATTGTAATTTTTATATTGGACCGGATTAACAAGATTAACCGGATTCTCTTTAGGATTAACAATTTCTCCCGCTTTGCGGGACAGGCAGCTGAAACTGTTAAAACCCAAGCACCGGCGGTAGAAAATTATGCTCAACATCGCATTTCAGGCAATGTTTCAGCTTGTACAACCCTGTACCTGTTTAAAACAAAACGAAAAAATCCTGAAAATCGTGCCTGTTCCGTTAAATCTGAAAGCCATTTAACCGGGATAGATCCTGTCTAAATCAGAATTAATCCACCGGCTCTGCCGGTGAGAATTGAAAAGGTTCTACCGTTTCCGGCGTAAATAGATGACATTTGACAGGATTAACATGATATACATGATTTATTTTGGCCTTTCTCCCGCTTTGCGGGACCCCGATGGCGGGATGTCCGCTGAGCTACCACAGGCAGATGAAAGGCCAAAAAGTGTAACCCCTCTTCGAGGGAGGAAATTTGCTGCAAGTTATCAAGCTTATCAAAGCCTGGTAATGGGAGGCCAAGTCTCCTTTTCCCGCCTCACCGCGGGCGGCATCTTCGACCGACGGGATTGAAATTTCTCCCTTCGATCAGGGAGGGGAGAAACACAAAAAAGATCCATAAAATCCTGTGAAGCCTGTCTAAATAAATAATAGACGGACTATTTAAATTGCTAAAAAATGACAGGAAGCGAGAGCTTTGAGAAAAATATATTTATCTTACATAATCCTAATCATTATCCTGTTTTTTGTCACAAATACATATGCTCTTGAGGTAAAGATTGTTGGAGACAGACTTTCTGTGCATGCGGATCAGGTTCCGCTGCAAAGTATTTTGCAGCGCATAGCCGATCTGGGAATAATAGTACGCATTGAACCGCAATTTAACCCCAAGATTTCTACATCTTTTCAAAATTGGGAGATACAGAAAGGTCTGGCCTCAATTCTCAAATCCGTTAATCACGTTCTTATTTGGAACTCTATAGAAGGTCCCCTTGGCCCCATTTCGAGATTAGCTGAAATCCAGATTTTCAAGCCGGGTAAAAAAGATCTTATAAAACCTCTCAACGCCAGGCCCGTCCTGTCCATTGACACAAATCCCAAGGATGGCTCTATGTTTGTGAAAAACGAGATTCTGCTGAGGTTCAACCACAAGATGAACCTTCAGGAACTCAAGCGGCTTTTGAAGCAAATCGGAGGAAGGGTGGTCGCCAGCTATGCTGCGTTGGGGATTTATAAAATCCGCCTTGAGGAGGACTCCAACCTTCCTGATCTTGTGGAGCAGATCAGGGATTATCCCGGAATCGCCGTGGCCGAGCCGAATTATGTGTATCCCGTTTTTACACCGTATAAAGGCCCGTCCTCGACGGCCCCATCCGGGTACTCCAATATCCCGGTGCCGGAAGATGGAGTGCCTGTAGCCATTCTTGACACCGGGCTGGACCCCGGCTCCGGCCTGCAGGACGTTGTGCGGGCGTCTCTGGATGCCTTGAATCTTGACAACCCGATTTCAGATCACCTGGGACACGGCACCCAGATGGCCTATATTGCCGCCGGGATTGTGAGGCCTTACGGAGTCAGTGCAGATTCCTCGGCCTCGATTCCCATAATTCCCGTCAGAGCGTTTGACGACAATGGCTTCACGTCCAACTTCAGCATAATGCGCAGTGTTGATTTTGCGCTGAACAATGGTGCCCGTGTAATGAGCTTGAGCTGGGGGGCGGAAACCAGAAGCGATTTTTTAGAAGATGTTCTTGAGCTGGCAAACTCCAAGGGGATTATTGTTGTGGCTTCTGCCGGAAATGAGCCCACAGGAAAGCCGGTCTATCCGGCGGCCTATCCCTCTGTTATCGGAGTCGGTGCTCTCGGTCCGGACGGCAAGTCCTGGGAAAAATCGAATTACGGAGATTTTGTGATGTTGAATGCTCCCGGATTTGCCACATTGCCTGTCGGTTATGGGGGAGATCCCGGAATTTATGCAGGAACCTCCATTTCAGCTGCCTTTGTGGCTAACATTATTGCAAATTATATATCCGGGAATCCTAAAGCTACTAGGCAGGAAATCTTAAAGATCTTAACTAGTGCCCATCCATAAATGGTCTTTTTGCTCTCCGAGGCGTAGGCTCGCCTCTACGAGCCGGAGGCCCAATCTTCCGTCTTCGCAATAGCTACGACGGGACAAGCTGCGTTATGCTCAAAAAATAATCCTCGGAATATCAAATATATACCTGTCGAAGATCCCGAGCCATTTTCGGGGTGGTTATTTTTTTCGCATGCCTTCCGTCTTCGCCTGAAAGCTACGCCGGGACAAGTGATATTGAACAAAAATCCTCATTTATGGATGGACACTAACTAATAAAATAGTCAAAGGGCAGGCGTTTTTTTCACTTCCCTAACAACCGTCACCGGTAAGATCGTTACCGGATCGATCCGGATATTATTTTTTATATCCTTTAGGTGTTCCAAAAACCATCAAAACTAATTTAATGAATAGATACAAGCAATTAAAAATGACTGCCAAAAAATCTGAAAAGAAATGTGTCTTGCAGAGGTAATGCTTTACCTAAAGATTAAAGCCTGAGAGGAAAATATTGCCTGCTTTACAGGGTTAGACAATAAAATCGTGCTACGATTTTATTGCTATAACTGGTGTTACCTGAAACGTACGGCTGGATGCGAAACCTTGGGTGAATCGATAGTCTGAAGTCGAAGTCTAAATTCCTGTTCTGTTACCGAGCTTTGCCAGTGCCCGGTCATTCGGGCTGTAAACACCAGCCCTGCAAACAATCCGATAATAACAATGCTCACTTTGGCCGTGTTCCAAACATATTTGCCGGTACCTTTGGTTTTTAACTCCAGTGCATTGTCCGCCGGGCAGACGGCCGTACAGTCCATGCATCCATTGCATTCGGGACTGATGATGTTCAGTTTTTCGTCAACGGGCAAATGATAGGGGCAAATTTGGGAACAGCGCCTGCAGCTTATACAGTTTTCAGGAGACCGTTGAATGCGGGTTGGGCTGAATATTGCCAGCAATCCCAGCAGTGCTCCGTAAGGGCACAGGTACCTGCACCAGAAATTTCGAGTGATAATAGATGCAAGTCCGAGGAGAATTAAAACCACCATTGCCAATGTTGACATGCGGGTAAAGAAATGGACTGGAAGTTCAATATCATCGAGTGTTTCGACTGATCGTTGGTGTCGATTTTTTTTCAGGATGCTATTGGAGTTGTAAGGTGCACAGTAGATGTTGCCGTTATTGGCTCGAACACCACACTTCCAC
>JAQYVG010000002.1 GCA_030145595.1 Desulfobacterales bacterium
AACTGCGTGTCGTGGTGAAAGGGGTCCCACATCCTTGTCGTTTTTCTGGTAAAGATTCAGAACTAGCGCCTCTAAAAAAAGAAAGGCCGCTTGCTCGAACAAGGAGCCGGCCATCTGCGACGAATCCGGCTCATGGTCTCGACACAGCTTGGTGGTTCCCGGAAGATGGATGCTCATGTCTACCAGTGCGGCGATGGCAGATTCGAGATTCCCTAAAATTCCATAGGTTACGGCATGATGTTCTTTAGCACTTCTAACCGCTGCAAGCGTTGCAGGGGTCTCTCCTGATCCACTAAGAACGATGAGCAGATCATCACGGACAATGGCGGGAGTAATGGTCTCACCACAAAAGTATACCTGGTAGCCCAGATGCATCAGCCGCATGCAGAAACAGCGCAGGATAAATCCGGATCTGCCTTGAGCAAAGCAAAAAATAGATCCGTCGCTGTCAATCCTTTGGATTAAATCTTCGGCAGCTTCATCACTAAGACTTTGGAGCAAACACCGGTTTTCCTCTAAAATTGTGCCGATTACCTCCTGAACACTTAACTTTTCTGTATTTTTACCGCTTGTATTTGACAAATTTTGCACCAGGGCGACATTAAAATTGATGAATTCGTAAAAAGGAAATTTTTGCTTTTTACGAAACCATCAACTTTGCTTTTATTAAAGATTGGAAGTATGACGAAATGGCCTCTTGATGTCAAGCCAATATTGCCCGGTTTCGAGCACCTGCCCGTGGTTTTGCCTTGACAAGATCCGTCCTGCCATTGTAGTCACTTTGAAGCATTAAAGTAGAATCTAACTCATCCATTTACACCATGATATCGATAATTTAAAAGAGGGTTTTATTATGAAAAAATTTTGGGCAATTTTAACCGCGGTTGTGTTAATCTCATTTGCCAAACCGGCGATGGCTGCCATTAAGATCAAGTTGGGTGTGGTAACCAAACCGGGTTCCGCGCAAAACATTGTAGCCGAAAAATTTAAAGAACTGGTTGAACAGCGATCCAAAAAAGCTATCCAAGTCCAGATTTTCCACTCCAAATCCATCGGTAACGAAACTGAAATCCTACAGCAGATTCAGATGAACACCATTCAGCTGGGTATTATCACCGGTGGCCCTTTTGACACTTTTGACCCCATCGTCAGGGTAATCAACTATCCTTTTCTGTTTAACAGCAACGAGCAGGCCGACCGGATTCTGGATGGGCCGTTAGGTGCCAGGATAATGAAAAGCCTGGAAACTTCCGGCTTTAAAGGCCTGTGTTTCTCAGAAAACGGCTTTAGGAATCTTACGAACAGTAAGCGTCCTGTCAAAACGCCGGGTGATGTCAAAGGGCTCAAAATCAGGGTCATGTCATCTGCTTTGCATAAAACCATCTGGCAGACCATGGGAGCCAACCCCACGCCCATGCCTTGGCCGATTTATACTGAATTAGAGCAAGGTGTCATCGACGGTCAGGAGAACCCTCTGTGGGTCATGGAAGTATATAAATTTTATGAAATTCAAAAATACATGACCCTTTCCCGCCACGTCTATTCCCCGCATATTAACGTGGCTTCTCTTAGCTGGTGGAAAACGTTAGACGCCAAAACTCAGCAATTAATCCAAAAGGCGCTTTATGAAGCCGCCCTGTTTCAGCGCAAAGATAATCGTTCTAAAAATGCCATGCGGCTGAAGTTACTTAAAGAAAAAGGCATGCTGGTTGAAGAGCATCCGGATATCGATGCCTTTCGCGCCAAGGTGGCAAAATTAAAGGAAATGGATCTCTACCAGGAACCGAGGGTGCAGGCGCTGCTTTTAGATATAGTAAATGCCACCAAGTAAAGAAAAAAGTGAATGCTCTTAAACGCTTCAGTTACACAATCAATAACTGGGTTGAATGGTTGCTTTTTGGGCTCGGTTTTACCATGTCCGCAATTGTTGCCGCCCAGGTTTTTTCCCGTTATGCCCTCAACCACTCTTTGTTCTGGTCCGAGGAGCTTGCCCGTTATCTACTGGTATGGCTGACCTTTTTAGGCAGTTCGGTAGCTTACTACCGCAAAGTCCATCCAGGCATAGATATTATTTATGGCCGCCTGCCGGCCCCGGTCCAAAAAACAGCGGCAATAGTTGTCCATCTGGTTTCAATGCTGCTGTTCGGGGTTATGATATTCTATGGACTCAAGTTCGCCTATTTTGTAAGAGCCCAGATATCTCCGGCCCTTTACCTGCCCAAATGGATTATCTTTTCTGTCATTCCTGTCAGCGGACTCATTTTGACGCTGCACAGCTTCACCATGCTGTTAGATGAGCTAAAAGGATGCAGCCGTGACAGCTGAAATCCTAATACTATCCTTGCTATTTCTTTTTGCCATTAACACGCCGATTGCAATCGCCATTGGTGTGGCTTCAATTTTCAGTATCATAGTTCAAGGAGACTTTCCGTTGATGATAATTGTTCAGCGGATGTTTGGAGGCACAGACTCTTTTCACCTTTTGGCGGTTCCGCTTTTCATGTTTGTGGGGGTTATTATGGAAGCCGGCGGGATCAGCCGCCGAATCATAGATTTTGCCAATGCCCTGGTTGGATGGCTCCCCGGCGGATTGGCGGCTGTAGCCATCGTTTCCGCAATGTTTTTTGCCGGGATTTCCGGATCAGCGGCTGCTGACACTGCGGCAGTGGGAGCCATTCTGATACCGGCCATGCAGAGATCGGGCTATGAGCCTGATTTTGCCGCGGCGGTACAGGCATCCGGCGGATCCATCGGGGTTATTATTCCACCTTCAATACCGATGATTATTTTTGGTTATCTGACCGGAGTCTCTATCAGCCAGCTTTTTGCGGCCGGAATTCTGCCCGGGGTTTTAATCGGCATATCCCTGATCGGCGTTGCAACCTTGATTTCACGGAAACAAGGTTACGCGGCCACGGCAGCCTTTTCAATGAGTGAGGTTTGGCGCAGCTTAAAGCGGGCAATGCTGGCCTTGGGGACACCGGTGATCATCCTGGGAGGTATTCTTGGCGGTATTTTTACCGCCACCGAATCGGCCGCCGTAGCGGTAGTCTATGCGCTGGTGATCGGTATGTTTGTATATCGAAAAATCAAGCTTAAAGACCTTGTTAGCCTTTTCAGCGAAGGGGCCGTAACAGCTGCTATTGTCATGTTTATCATTGCTACGGCATCGATCTTTTCCTGGATTGCAGCCATCGAAGACATCCCCGCCCGCTTGGCCGGCACCCTGCTCGGCATGACTTCAAGTCCGGTCTTACTGCTTTTGATGATCAACTTGATCCTGCTGGTTGCAGGTACCTTTGTAGAGACTACGGCGGCTTTAATCCTTCTGGTGCCCATGATTGCGGCCATGCTGCCTGTGCTAAAGATTGATATGATTCACCTGGGAGCGATTGTGGTCACAAATCTGGCCATCGGAATGCTCACCCCTCCTATGGGAATCTGTCTGATCGTTTCATGTTCGCTCTCAGAAAGCAGCCTCACGGCTGTCAGCAAGCGTATTCTGCCCTTTTTAGCGATACTGCTGGTAGATCTGCTGCTGATTACCTTTTACGCTCCTTTAACTATGTGGATGGCACACCTGGTGGCAAAATAGCCGATGACACCCCATCTCCCCGCTGTGCGCGGGATCTTCGACCCGCGTTGCCAAGGGTTCGCAGTAGCTTACTACGGCTTCACCCTTGGACGCCTTGGATCTGGGGTATCCTCGGCTATTTTGCTCAATTGGTATCAGCTCAATTAGGAGTGACTTCTCAATGACCTCGGGTAATGTCCGTTGATAGTTGTCAGTTGTCCGTAGTATAGGATATAAAATGCTGCAAATTCTATCAGGTTTGAAAGCACCATCGTTGAAACCTATGCTCGATCTAAGCATTTAAAAATGCGAATACAACTGACCACGGACAATGGACTACGGACACGGGTCGTTTTTGTAATGCTCGCTTTTACGCGTTTTTATTCAGATTATTATCTGTCAGCGGAATGGATGATCTTTTTTTAAAGCGTGTGCTGTTTGAGTGTATTAGGGTTTCGTTAGAAAGAACAGACATCTGCTATAATTGTTTCATAGCAAACGATTGCCCATCGTAAAACAAACATGGTGTTTTTTGTGAAAAAAGCCTATGTTCTTTCTTTACGAGCCCTTATACAAGAGTTCACACGCTTTAAAAAAAGATCATCCATGAAGCGACCATAAGAGGAACCACCCGACATCTGAATCAATTAAGACAACAAGGAGTCAGACATGAAGCCATCTTTCGCCATTGTAGGATGCGGTAAGGTTGGGACGGCTCTGGGAATATTTCTTGCCAAAGCAGGGTACAAAGCCGTGGGTTTGGCAGGCAGGAGTCTTGCTTCAACCCAACGAACGGCAGAGATCATCGACTGTGATCATTACAGTGATGTTCCCTGGGAAATAACCCGTAATGCTGATGTGGTCTTTATAACAACTCCCGACGGAGCCATTGTAGAGACTTGCGATGCCATTGCCGGCCACAAAGGATTTGCCGATAAAGCAGTGGTGCTGCACTGCAGCGGTGCTCTGCCGTCAACTGTCTTGTCAACTGCAAAAACATGCGGCGCTCAGACAGGTTCCATGCATCCTTTGCAGACTTTTGCTTCCAGCAAATTTAACGCCAACCCTTTTCAAGGAATAACCGTTTCTATAGAGGGTGAAAGCGATGCGGTTAATATGGCAAAGCAAATCACCGCCGATCTTGGTGGAAGCAGCGTTACAATTCTGACAGAAGCCAAAACCCTCTACCATGCATCGGCGGTGGTGGCCTCAAACTACCTGGTGGCCTTGCTTGACCTTGCATTCCGGCTCATGGGCGCATCGGGAATAGCAGACCGGGATGCATTTAAGGTATTAAAACCTTTGATTGAAGGTACTCTGTCCAATATCGAAGAGGTCGGAATTCCCGCAGCGCTCACCGGGCCTATTGTCCGGGGAGATGCAGAAACTGTGGAAAAACACATAGAAAAAATCGGATTAACAACGCCCCGATTGCTGGACCTTTATAAAACCTTAGGATGGTATACCATCGATATCGCAACAGCCAAAACAACGATCTCGGAAACTACCGTCAAGCAGTTGAGGAGTCTCCTGAAACCGTCCGGTTAGCAAGTTCGGTTTTGATCTGATCAGGATTTTCGTCCAGCCATATACTTCTGATGGTTTTATTTGGAACTTTTATAGCGGTTTCCATAAATATGTTACGATTGATTCGCTTCGGGGTAATGTCCGTTGATAGTAGTCAGTTGTCCGTAGTATAGGATAGAAAATGCTGGAAATTAAAGCATATGTGAAAGTACTGTCGTTGAAGCCAATGCTCGATCTAAGCATTTAAAAATGCGAATACAACTGACCACGGACTACGGACACAAGTCGTTTTAGATTCTGTGAAGCCTAAGAGGATTATCAGCAAGGCTTTGGTTGGCTGCTTTCAACCGGTCCTCACTCGATATCACGGCCACGGCATGATTCTTATCATCGTCAAAGTATCTTTTGGCAGCATCAATAACCTGATTGCGGGTTACGGCCAAAAGCCGCTCCTTGAACCGCTGGCGCGTCTCGTCCGGCAGAGAGATAATTTGTCTTAAAAAAGCTTTTCGAGCCGCTACCCCCGGCGGATCGGGTTTGTCAATGTCAGAGCATACCTGCAGGATGGCCTCCTTGACATCTTCATCATTGAAGCTTCCAGATTTGATGAAAGCCGGAGCAGCATCATATACTTTCAGGGTAGATACGATATGTGGATCCCGATAAGAACCGAAGCAAAACAGTCCGTCTTCACGGTTGTATATGGCAAATCCGCCGTATGCTCCTCCTTTTTCCCGTATTTCACGATGCAGATACATAGAACGGAGGACCTTGCTGATTACGGATAAAGCGGGGGCATCATCATGCTCCAGACGAACGGTTGGAAATGTCCGGGCGACAAATGAGACGGCGGTTGATGTATTCCAGCCTTCCCTGGGGACTTCATCTGTCAGGCCGACTTCCGGCGGTATAAAACCATGGGCTGATTTTACATCTTCCGGCTTTGTACCAAGTTTCGTCTGAATGGATGCCGCCGATGAAGCCGCTTCTGAAATCGCCTGGTCTTCGCCGATCAGGGCCATTTTGAAGTTATCCTTGATGAAAAGGGCTTTGCCGATAGCAGCAAGCTCTTGGGCGATGGATTGGAGTCTTTGGTCCGTAAGATCATCGGTTATTTCTTTTATGGTTTTCAGTTGGTGAATTCCATGCCAGGTTTCACCGAGGGCATGCGTTGGTGAAAAGTTTCTCGAAGCCAGTGACATTGCCAGCCGATGGCCATTATGAACGATCATGGATTCCAGGCCGGCCCGGTACTCTAAAAATAGGCTTTTTAAACGCACCAGATCTGCAAAATCGACTTTGGTGAAAAGCTCTTCAGAGATTTCAAACATCTGTTCCTGGTTCCTAAGCAGGCATTTGGCGTTGAATACTACCAAAGGCAAACAGCCTCCTGCATCCTCAAAGCCGGTGCGCGCACTACATGACAAGCTGATTCCGCCGGTAAAAAGATCAATTAGCTGTGCTATTTCGGTATAATCGCGAACAGATGTACCGATTTTGGAAAACGTATAACAGAAAAAGGGGACCAGGGGGATCAGATGCCCGGGCAGCAATCCGCATCCGGCAACCGCCGAGAAATAAAAAATACCGGAAGTCGGCTGCTGATAAAAGGCGGCACGTACAGTGTCGTGTGATGTCGGCGCTTGCACACTTTGCACTGTGGACGGAATCTCTTCAAGTGCCAGGGTAGGAAGGCAGGTAACGTCTTCTATGCCTTCCTGGAGTTGTTTTAGAGCCCTGGCATCCTCAATTGTTTTTTCAAGGGCGGGCGGTTTTATATCGGCCTGTATGCGTCCAAGTTCAGCAGCAACCCGCGCAGCTTCTTGCTCTTCCAACAGCTGATCAGGGACAAGTGTTAGGATCACCCGGTGCGGATTATCCAAAAAATATTTTTTGATACAATTTTCAAAAAATGGTCCTTGAGCTATTTCCCGGCGGAGCCTTACAAGGTCAGTGTCGAACTGCAATATTTTTAGAGGGTCGCCGCCATGGAACCAGCTGCCGGCAAAAGAAAGCAGCAATTTGATGCCATATGGATAGGGTGTTCCGGTGACTTCTTTGCGATGAAATTCCAGCTGATGAATAGCCGATTCAATCCTTTGTTTGTCGATTCCATTTGTCGATAGATTCTTTAAGACGTCGAATACGATCGCTTCGATCTTGCCGGCGGCGGATTCCTCCACATCTTTCAGTCCGCAGACAAACAGGGTGTCTCTGTTGGCGCTGTCAAATCCGGTTCCGTCGCAAAGAGCGGTTCCTAATTTTGAATCTATCAGAGCCTTTCGCAGGGGAGAGCCGGAGTTTCCAAGAAGAATTTGTCCCAAAAGCACCAGCGTCAGTACCTCAAACGCATCCTTGATGTCGGCGGTGAGCCATGCTACGCAAACCTGGCATTTTTTGGATGGATCTTCATTCTTATCCAAAGGGTATGAGTAGGTTGCTTTTTTAGATTCGCTCCAGCGAGGTTGTAAAGGAACATCCGTTTTGGGATCGATGCGCTCAAAATGTTTTAAAATTTTGTCAGTGATAAAACTCAAATGGGCTTTTAAAGGCAAGTTTCCGTAAGTATAAAAAAAAGTGTTGCTCGGATGATAATGTCTTTTATGGAAAGCTTTCAGATGTGCATAGGTCAAAGTAGGTATAACTGCCGGATCACCGCCCGAATTGAACCTGTATGTCGTTGAAGGGTAGAGGGCATTTAAAATAGACCGGCCCATTACCTGACTGGGCGACGACATGGCGCCTTTCATCTCATTATAGACGACCCCTTTATAAATCAGTTTTACAGAGTCGGAAGGTAGCGTATCATCAACTTCCAGTCGATGGCCTTCCTGTTTGAAGCTCAGCTCATCGATTTTGGGATAAAAAGCAGAGTCAAGATAAACATCCATAAGGTTGTAAAAATCTTTACTGTTCTGGGTGGAAAAAGGATACATGGTCCAGTCCGATGCCGTAAAAGCGTTCATGAAAGTGTTCAAACTCCTGCGCAGCATGGAAAAAAATGGATCACGAACAGGAAATTTATTCGAACCGCATAAGGCCGTGTGTTCCAGGATGTGAGCGACACCGGTAGAATCTTTAGGAACTGTCTTAAAAGCTACGCTGAAAGTGTTTTCCTTATCATCATTACTGATGTGGACATGCTTGGCTCCTGTAGCGGCGTGTTCGAGCTCATAAAAAAAGAAACCGGTTTCCCTAATTTCTATAACGCGCTGAACATCGTAACCGTCAATGCGGCCGCCTGCGCTAATATCCGGGTTGTTTTGATCAACAGAGGTTTTCATAAATAAATCCTTTATAGTTTCGCATTTTTAATTATTTGAGGGGTCGGAGAGTTTTTATTATATAGCATTATCTGTCAGCGGAATGGATGATCTTTTTTTAAGGCGTGTGCTGTTTGAGTGTATTAGGGATCCGTTAGAAAGAACAGACGCTTGCCGCAATTGTTTCATAGCAAACGATAGCCCTTCGTAAAGTAAACCTGTTGTTTTTTGTGATAAAAGCCTCTGTTCTTTCTTTACGAGCCCTTATACGCGAGTTCACACGGTTTAAAAAAAGATTTTCCATGCAGCGATCATTTGAGAAAACTCCCCGACTCCTGACTTATTTATCAAATTATTAACTGCCCAAAGGCTTTAAGAAGCTAGATAGATTCCACGACTTTTGCGAACAATTTTGCCCATCTTGTGAAGCCGAAAAATAATATTGCGAAGCTTTTTTTCTCCAAAACCGGTGCGGGCCTGAATTTCGGCAAACCCTACACCTTTTCGGAAACGTTTAATAACATCCAGCGTGATGTCAGCCGAAGTCGCGGCAGATCTGCCGGCGATTGTCCTGCCTTTGGCCGCCTTGGAGCCGGAAACCCGACGGCTCTTACCGGCGGCTGCTGGTTTGATCAGCTTTTCCAATCGATCCATTTTGGCCATCAGTTTGTCAATATCTTTCCGAGTAGGGATGTTGTAGTATTGCATGAAGAATTTAACCATGGCATCAAAACTTATTGATTTTCCCTTTCTCCTCGTCATGTTATTCTCCTTGGATAGTGAGTATCTATGGCTGCAACGAAACAATAATATCTAAAAAAACTAATTGATTATATTTAAAAAGTCAAGTACACCACAGACTGGAAATTTTAGCAACGTTGCATTATAAAATCGCTTGGCAAACCAACCCCTCATGACATTAATTACGAACACGAAAAGAGTATGATATCTCCCAGAATACTTCTTGCGGCTCATAATATGCGGCCCAAGAAGCAACTCGGCCAAAATTTTTTGACGGAGCCGACCACCGCAGAAATGATTGTCAGCCGTAGCGGAATATTGCCCGAGGATGTCGTTCTGGAAATCGGGTCCGGTCTCGGCGCCCTTACTATCCCTGTGGCTCGGACCGTTAAGAAGGTCTATGCGGTTGAAAAAGATCGTCAAATTTTAGACATTCTTAAAACCCAACTGCTTGTCAATAAACTTTCAAATGTTGTTTTAATGGGAGAAAATATACTTAAGATCGATATTCAGGCGCTGGTTGAAAACATGCGCCGTAAAATCGTCGTCATGGGGAATCTTCCCTACAACATCTCTTCCCAAGTTCTTGTTCAACTTATAGCTTCCAGAAGCGTGGTATCCCGAGCCGTTCTTATGTTCCAGAAAGAACTGGCCCAACGCATTACCGCTTACCCTGGCTGTAAGGAATATGGACGACTTACGGTTATGCTGCGGTACTGCAGCGATATAAAAAAACTAGCCGACGTCAAGGCTGCTCTTTTCTTCCCGAAACCGAAAGTCGATTCCGAGGTTCTTGAATTCATTTTTAAATCATCACCAGAAATATCGGCACATGATGAAAACTTCCTTTTCAAGGTCATCAAAGCAGGTTTCGGCAATAGAAGAAAAACCCTTAAAAACGCGCTTACCGCCAGTCAGCTCAACCTTGATTCCAAGACAGCCGCCCAATTACTGCAACGTTCGGATATTGACCCTGAACGCCGTGCCGAAACTCTGGACGTCGCAGAGTTTGTCAAATTAAGCAACACCCTGCTGCATTTAGATATTTGAGAAGCCGGAAAGATTTTTCCATAATGCTTTGTGAATTAGCGCAATGGATGATCAGATTTTAAGGTGCGTAATGCATTATTTTTCTTTTTTTGGTTTTACGATAATGACTGCCGCCTTGCTATTGTCCAGGTATTGCCTGGCAAGCGCCGACAACTCTTCTTTTGTAATCGAAGCATAATCCGGCATTATTGTCCGGCTCCATTCGAGCTGCTGAGGATGTTGTTCCGAGCCGTTGAGAACCGTATTTAACCAGTAGCCATTCTTACGCTTCATATCTTTAATGCTGGTGAGTGTTGGAGTCACGGCCCGTCTCAACGCGTCCTGGGAAGCGCCATTTTCAGCAAGATCCGCAATTAATTTTTTTACAACACCAACAACCATATCGACTTCTTCCGGGTCGACATGTATCATGATCTGGAATACGCCATATCCCGGGTAAGCTCGTTTCGGACTGTTAAAGGCAAATGCGGAATAAGCTGCTCCCAGTTTTTCCCGGACCTCCTCACGAAGTTCGTCAGAAACGATATCTGCCAGGATAGCAAAACGGCGTGTTCTTCCGATATTCCACAAATCTTCCGATGGGTAGGCGATAACTACCAGGCCCTTGGGTATTTCTGTCTCAACGGGTATCAGCAGAGATTGATTATCCGGAAATTGAGGCAAACGTGATGACTTTTCTGTAAATGCGCTTGGCTTTTTAGAAAGATTGCCAAGATATTTAGACGCTGTTTTGACTACATTTTCGACATCAAAGTCTCCCACTATCGATACTTCAATATCTTCCGTTTTCAATGAAGCCTCGAACCATGATCGCACATGATCAAGCGTAGATTGCTTGAATCTTCTGTAATCAGGAAGACCAAAGCGGCTGTCGTCCCCGGCAAGAAAGCGATTTCCGGTAAGTACCATGGCCCCCTTGATGGAACTTGCGAGTCTTTGGTATTGTTGTTTGAAGCGTTCCAAGGAAAGGTTATAGGCATCTTTGCGAAAACCTGGATCAACCAGATGGGCGTATAGCAGTTGAAAAAGCAGAGGCACTTCTTCGGGAACAGTTTTGCCCGTGAAATAAAAGCGGTCTTCCCCAATACTGAAATTGACCGTCGTATTTTTCCCAGCCATGGCCAACTCTATTTCATTCTTGTCGAGTGTGCCGAGTCCGCTTTCATTAATAACCATTGTGGTAAGAGAGGCCAGCCCGGCCTTATGGGCCGGTTCGGCCGACCGGCCCATACCAAAAGCAAGCTTAACCAAAACTTCATCAGCCTCAAAATCTGTCTTTTTGAGGTTCAGACGCACCCCGTTTTCAAAGTCAATCTGGACAATTCCAAGATCAGGCAATGCTGATCGATTTACAATCCGGCCTGCTTTTGCAGGTTCGGAAAGATAAGGAAACATCACTGCTTTAGATTCAGGCGGCCTTGATACTGTAACTTTATGGCTCCTGTTATAGGTTGCCAGTATCTGCTGCTCAGGTTTTTTGTCCCTGCCGGTCAGATCGGCATTGCCTGTTACAAGGATCAGTCTATGGTTGGGTGACCACGTTTTTTTGAAAGCATCGTGAACATTTTTTAGTGTCAGGGATTTGAGCAACGGTGTAAAAAGTTCTTTTTTCTGTGAAGGCGACATGAAAACCCTGTCGGCGTTCAGTGACCACATTATTCTGCGTGCCAGATGCCGGCTGTCGCGTGTCGGAGCCTTTTTAACCGCCAGGTCAAGTTCTGAAAGAATATTCTTTTTCACCCTTTCGAGCTCTGATTTTACAAACCCGTATTCCAATGCCTGTCGTAAGGTTTGTTCGATAAGCACAAGTGATTTCTCCCAGTTCTCCGGACTGCTCTCGGCAGCTATGTCGGCATATTTAATTTGGTGTAAAAAAATACCGGAACTGATAGCTGCCGAAGTAAAAGGAGTGTTCGGTTCGCCGACCAGTCTGTCCAGCCTGTTCTGAACAATTCTGTCGGCAACATTTGCCGTCAACAAACTGCTTTGAAGGGCGAGAGAATCCGGCTTCCTTGGAATCTTTTTCATAACTTCAACGCTTATTTGGGTATTGCCGGTTTCCTGTTCAAAATGGTAGAATGATTTTAATCCCTTATGGTGAATTGGTCCTAAGTCGGGCTGTGGTTCGGGAGGTGCCCGGGGGGATAAAGATGAAAATTTTTCTTCGATAAGCGCCGGCGCCAACTTAACGTCAAAGTCCCCCATCATAACAAGTATCATTTTTTCCGGGCGGTACCATGTATCGTAGAAAGCTTTAAGCTGCCTGCTATCGACATTGCGCAGAACTTTTTCAACACCGATTGGAAGTCTCTTCGATATTCTTGAGTCAGGAAACTCGAATTTCATCGTCGCAACATGGGTTCGATACGACGCTGAATCCCTGGTTCGCTTTTCAGCCAGAACTACTCGCCGCTCTCTTAAAACCTCTGGCTGTAAGAGAAGCGCACCTTTAGCATAGTCTTGCATTACAACAAGTCCTTGCTCCAGGCTTGCCCGGCTGCCTTCAGGCAGCAGGATATCATAACCGGTTTTATTAAAGCCGGTATGAGCATTGGCATCGGGTCCAAATTGCATCCCGATGCTTTGGAAGTATTTTACAAGTTCTCCGGGTTGAAAATTCGTAGAACCGTTAAAGAGCATGTGTTCCAGAAAATGAGCCAAGCCCTGTTGAGAGTCTGATTCACTTGTTGAGCCTACTTGGACATTCAGGTGCATACTCACCCTGTCTTTGGGCTTATGATTTTCCAGTAATACATACCTGAATCCATTCTTCAGTGTTCCAAAAACAACGACAGGGTCAGGAGAAAGATCGCTTTTTTCATGGGGCCATGTATTTAGAGTGTCGATTTTCTCAGAAGCAGCGGCGGCACTGGAAAGATGGATGGGGGAATTTTGAAAAAAAAAGCTGCTGTGGTTGTTGCCGGCACCTTGTTTGACGGAGAAAAAAAATAATGCAGTACCTATAATTGCAGCCCACGTGCAAAACCTTAGGATAAAAGGGCCAGATCGTTTTTTGGACATAATTTTACTCCTGCTCTCCCGATTTCAATTGAGCTTTTTTCGCCCAATTGGGTGTCCGTTGTCCGTCGTGGGTTGCTAAGTCCATCGATTAATAAATTCGATATGGAGTTTTGGCTCGATTAGGGTTTTACGAAACAGCTATAGATAATATAAAACAGGTCATAGAAATAACAATGTCTCTGAAACAAATTTCGATAGAAATGAAAAGCCTTCATTCTGCTCGCTCAAAATATTAAACAGACTGAAGGCTTTTTTAGGACTTCCAAAGCGGTCGTCGCAAGAATACCAAGCATGGAACCATAACTGAGTCAAAGCTCGATTAAGTGTTATCCGTGATTGGTTTTAGGTAAAATATAAACGGAATACCCCAGATGCCGGCGACTACTTCTTCACATAAAGGCCGCGCGACTTTGCAGCGATCATACCTTTGTTTGAAAGCTTGTAAAGCGCGTTGCTAAGCTGTCTGGGATTAAGTTTTGTTTTTTCTTGCAGTGCAGCGACAGTAATGCCTTTACGGGCTTTTTTAATGGCGCCAAATACGGTGTCCAGAACAGTAGCTTTTTCCTTTGCTTCAACTTTTTTTGCAGGAGCCTTTTTCTTCGCCACTGCTTTTTTTGCAGGAGCCTTTTTCTTCGCCACTGCTTTTTTTGCAGGAGCTTTTTTCTTCGCCACTGCTTTTTTTGCAGGGGCCTTTTTCTTCGCCACGGCTTTTCTCACGGGAGCTTTCTTCTTCGCCACTGCTTTTTTTGCAGGAGCCGCTTTGGGGGCTTTAAGTTTATCTAACTGTTTTGTGATTTTATCTACCTGCTTGGAAAGCTTTGCCAGTGACTTAGATACGGTATTTACTTGCACTTTTAATTTCTTCATTTACATTTACCTCCTTAATAGGTTGATATTCTTAACAACAACGATGCTTCACTCTAAATGCTATTTTATAGAATGTCAACCAAATCTGAAATTAAAATGTAATTCTTTCTACTTGTTAGTCCTGGTATTCCTTTTGTTGAGAATCTTGGAGGTTCGCCGGCGGGTAGTATAAAATCGCAGATTGATTTTATGATTTGTTGACAAAAACATGTCCATGTGAAAGAAAATCTTGCCCGGTTCGAGTCTTTATTTTTCATAATCGCGGCTTTTTGAAGAACCCTGCAGCCCCGCTGAGCGGGATTTCCGCTGCGCGCCATCCCCGATGCTCGGGATCTACACTTCGCTCCGGCAAGCTGGCTGCGGGGTTAGCGAGCGCTGTGCAGCTCAAGGTTTAAAGTTATTATAATGACGATGAAAGTCAATTCTAATATTCCTTATCACGAAGCACTGAATCCTTCTCAGCTGGAAGCGGTCAACTTCAACAAAGGGCCGCTGCTGGTGATCGCCGGCGCCGGCAGCGGGAAGACCAGAGCGCTTACTTACAGGGTTGCTCGTCTAGTGGAAAAGGGCGTTGCGCCGGATTCTATTCTTCTTTTGACATTTACCCGCAAAGCATCGTTTGAGATGCTGAAACGTGCTGCGCTGCTTTTAGACAATCGATGCGAAAAGGTTGCGGGGGGAACATTTCACTCCTTCGCCAATACGGTATTGCGAAGATATGCGCCAAAAGTTGGGTTTAATCGCGATTACTCTATCCTCGACCGTGCTGATTCAGAAAGCCTGATAAGCATGTTGAGAAAAGAGATGACTTTCATTGCCGGGCACAGGTCCTTTCCAAGAAAGCAGACCCTGGCGAACATTTTTGGACGGGCCGTCAATAAAGCTGTGCCGATTGAACTTGTCATTTTAAATGACTACCCGCATTTCGCTCACCATACTGAAGCAATAATTGCGCTTTCCAATGACTACAAAAGACACAAAGCCGAGCATTTTTTCTTCGATTATGATGACCTTCTTGTTTATTTGAAAACCCTTCTTAAAGATCATGCCGACATTTGTCACAGCATCTCTTCTACCTATCGCTATTTAATGATCGATGAATATCAAGATACCAATTTAATCCAGGCCGATATCATACGCTTGCTGGCCGCCAGCCATCAGAATGTTATGGTAGTTGGCGACGATTCCCAGAGTATCTATGCTTTTAGAGGCGCCAATTTTAAAAATATCATGAATTTCCCTAAAATATTTCCCGGCACCCATATCATCAGGCTCGAAGAAAACTATCGCAGTACTCAACCCATCTTAAACCTTACCAATGTGATTATTGAGCGGGCCACGGAAAAATATTCCAAAATTCTTTTTACGCGTAGAATCGGAGGGTCTTTACCGGTACTTGTCAATGCTGTCAGTGAAAACAGCCAGTCGCGCTTTGTGGCTGAAAAAATTCGTAAGCTGAATCAAAGCGGCGTACCCTTGGGTCAGATTGCAGTACTTTTCCGGGCAAATTTTCATTCCTTTGATCTTGAGATTGAGCTCAGTCGTGACAATATCCCGTTTGCAAAAACAGGCGGTTTCAAATTCACTGAATCCGCACATATAAAAGATGTTTTGGCCCATCTGAAGGTGTTATGCAACCCATACGACAGAATCAGCTGGTATCGAATACTGCTGCTGCTGAGCCGCATAGGCCCCAAGAGCGCTCAGAACATCTATGCAGCGATATTGGCTGAACAGAAAGGATATAAAGGACTTTTCACAGTTAAAGCCAAAAACATCCTGACCGGGGACTTTCAGCGGTTAAAGGAATTTTTTAAGTTTATCGATTCTAAGACCATGTCCGTAGCTCAAGCCGGTGCGGCTGTCTTAAAGTACTACACACCTATTTTGAAAGATAAATATGACGATCATCCCAAAAGAACAAAGGATCTTGAACATTTTTTGACCATAATGGAACGATACCTGAATATCGAATCATTTTTAACTGATATGGCCCTTGAACCACCCAGCACCAGTATCAACAACTCTCTTTCGCTGGATGATCCGGGTGATGGCCGCTTAATCCTTTCCACCGTACATTCGGCCAAAGGTCTTGAATGGCACACTGTTTTTATCATTTGGGCCTTAGACGGCCGCTTCCCCTCGATACACGCTTTGCACAGTTCGGAAGATTTCGAAGAAGAGTTAAGGCTTATGTATGTTGCCGCTACACGGGCCAGGGAGAATCTGTTTTTTATCTATCCGGGCCATGTTTACGACAGAACCTCGGGCATGGTCCTTGGCCGTCCTTCCAGTTTTATCGCTGATATACCGGACAACATCCTCGCCCGTATTTCTCATGAACAATAGCACGACAGGTACTTTTACTTAAATTGATATGCAACTTGGGCCTTGATATGTCCGTTCGGAAATTATATATTTAATAAATACTGCAAAGAAATTTATAATTTTTTCATAGCGGAGGTTGAAATGATTATTGGAATTCTAAAAGAAATCAAAATCGAAGAACATCGTGTTGCCATGACCCCGGGCGGGGTGGAAGTAATGCAGCAAAACGGACATACGGTGCTGGTGGAAAAAAATGCCGGCAGGGACAGCGGGTTCACAAACGCCTCTTATGCCAAAGCCGGCGCTGAAATTGTAAATACGCCCGCTGAAATTTATAAACGCTGTGAAATGGTGATGCATGTCAAAGAACCCTTGCCTTCCGAATATGAGCTCATCAAAAAGAACCAGATCATATTCACCTATCTGCACCTGGCGGCATTAGAAGAGCTGACAAAAGTGCTTATTAAAAGCGGCAGTATCAATATTGCCTATGAAACCATTCAAAAGGCCGACGGCTCTTTGCCGCTTTTGACCCCTATGAGCGAAGTGGCGGGACGCATGGCCATCCAGCAGGGAGCCAAGTATTTGGAAATGGCCCAAGGCGGCTCGGGTATTCTACTGGGAGGCGTTCCGGGAGTAAACCCCGGCACGGTGGTCATTATCGGCGGCGGGGTCGTTGGTACCCAGGCAGCCAAGATGGCTTGCGGGCTGGGTGCCAAGGTTTATGTGCTCGACACCAACCTTGAACGGTTGCGCTATTTGAGTGATATAATGCCCAGCAACTGCTTTTCTTTGATGTACGATCCGGCAATCCTTCGCGAACTGTTAAAAAAAGCTGATTTAGTCGTTGGGGCTGTTCTCATTGTCGGCGCCCAGGCACCCAAAATTATAACCCGCGATATGTTAAAAACCATGAAAAAAGGTGCCGTGATCGTGGATGTCGCCATCGATCAGGGCGGCTGCTTCGAAACCTCGCGGCCGACCACCCACAATGATCCGATTTATGACGTTGACGGGATTGTGCATTACTGCGTGGCCAACATGCCGGGCGGTGTTGCCAAAACATCCACCCTGGCTCTTACCAATGCAACGTTACCGTATGTACTTGAAATTGCGGATAAAGGCTGGAAAAAAGCGTTCAGAGAAAACCCTGAAATCAAGCTGGGTGCCAATGTGGTCAAAGGTAAAGTTACTTTTAAAGGCGTTGCCGACGCCTTCGGCCTTAAATATGTCCCCATCGACAGTTTATTGTAATCACAGATACCGGATGCTGGTTGGAGCGTAGCGGAAATCCCGATTTATCGGGGATACTTGTTGGAATGAAGTGGAAACCCCGAGTCATTGGGGATACTGGAAAAATAAAACAGAGGTGACCTTTGGATACGCCGCTTATATGGGCCGAAATTGATCTGAAAGCCATAGCGCAAAACGTGCGTGCCTTACGTCGTATCACCAATTCTGAGGCCCGCTTGATGGCGGTTGTCAAAGCCAATGCATACGGACACGGAGTTATAGAGGTTGCCCGACGGGCTTTAGAGAGCGGCGCGGATGTTCTGGGCGTGGCCCGCTTAAACGAAGGGATTGCGCTCAGAAAAGCAGGCTTTGATGCGCCGACTCTGATTTTCGGCTATACTCCGCCTGCGCTTACCAAAAAGCTGCTCGAATTTGATCTGACTCAAACGGTCTGGTCGTATCAAACCGCTGCGGCACTTTCAGCAGCGGTTGCAGCGCGTAAAGCACTGAAGGTGCACCTTAAAGTCGATTCCGGCATGGGAAGACTCGGCCTGCTGCCGGACTGCTGCAGACTGCCGGCGCTGGATGCAAATTCACCAGCAAAGGCCCTCGGAGAAGTTGAAGCGATCGCATCTCTTGCGGGGCTCCGGTTAGAAGGCGTCTACACACATTTTGCCGCGGCCGATAGCACTGACAAGTCATATACCAGCAAGCAGTTTGAAATATTTGCAGAATTTTTAGATGAAATCCGTAAAGCCGGTCTGGATATCCCCGTATGCCACGCTGCCAACAGCGCAGCAATTATCGACCTGCCTGAAACTCACCTTGACATGGTGCGCGCCGGCATCTCAATCTATGGACTCTATCCCTCTGATGAAGTTGACAAGGATCGTATTGCACTGCAGCCGGCCATGACTCTAAAATCCAGAGTGGTGCACCTGAAAAAGGTCCCTGCCGGCTTCAAGGTCAGCTATGGCATGACTCACGAAACCTCAAAGCCCACAACCATAGCCTCGGTACCGGTCGGTTATGCCGACGGCTTCAGCCGGCTGCTTTCTTCCCGGGGCCATATGCTGGTCGGTGGACGCCGGGCGCCCATCGTCGGCCGGGTTTGTATGGATACGACCATGCTGGATGTAGGGCATGTCCCTGGCATCGATCTTGAGGACGAGGTGGTAATCTTCGGTCGGCAGCAGGATGCATCCATTACCGCAGATGAAATTGCCGCATCCCTCAATACCATCAATTACGAAATCGTATCCTCCTTAACCGCCCGCATACCCAGAGTTTATCTACAATAACCCGGATTTCTCATTAGAAATTCAACTTTTCATGAAGAATTTCTCGCCGGCATCATCGAAAAGTTTTCCGTGATTTAGCAACAAGGTGTGATGAGCCAAAGAATCGACCTGATAACGGTCATGGGTTGTAAAAATGATCGTTATTTTTTTTTGGTCATTTACCTGCCGCAAAATGTTTATTATCGCTACCTGGTTTTCCACATCGACGCTTGAAGTGGGTTCGTCGCATAAAAGGACTTCAGGATTAACCGCCAGTGCCCGGGCAATCGCTACCCGCTGTGTTTCGCCACCGGAGAGCCGATGTGCCGGCGCCTGAGCCAGATGCTGCATTCCCACCAGTTCAAGCGACTCTTTGATAATGCGATCTCTTTCTTTTTGAGGTATTTGTCTTACTTTAAGGCCAAATTCCAGGTTCTTGTGGACCGTCGTTGTAAAGAGGATGGGGTGCTGTTCTACCATTACCACTGACTTGCGCAGGGGTTGCAGGCACAGTTCGGTAAATTGGATTGGTTGCAGGCAGTAATAGATGTTTCCCGTTGTGGGCGGATCAAGAAAACTGAGAATGTTCAAAAGGGTGGTTTTCCCGGCGCCGTTATGTCCCAGCAGGGCGTAAATCCGTCCTTTTGTTATTTCCAAAAGCGGGATATCAAGGACAGTCCTGGTTGCGTAGACCTTGGTGAGTTTTGAAATTTTATAAACCTTCAAATCCTGGTTTTTCCCTGAAAAAAATGGAACATAAGATTAATCGTAAAACTTAGGCCCAGCAGGATAATTCCCAGTGCCACGGCCAGTGCAAACTGCCCTTTGTCGTATTCTAAGGCCATAGCCGTGGTCATGGTGCGGGTAAATCCCCTGGCATTTCCTCCCAGCATCATGCTGATACCAACCTCGGCAATTACCCGGCCGAAAGCGGCGATAACCGCGGCAACAATTCCGAAACGCGCCTCTCTTAAAATCACAAAGGCGGTTTGCCGGCGATTGGCGCCCAAGGTTATGGCGGTTTTCCGATAGCGCTCATCGATTCTGCTGATGGCGGCAATGGTAAACGTCGCTACAATCGGCAGGATCAATATGGTCTGCCCGATGATCATGGCTTTTTGGGTATAGAGCAGATCAAACGGACCGAGAATGCCCCGGCGTGAAATAAACGCATAAACAAAAAGGCCGATAACAACTGTTGGGAGCGCCAGCAGGGTATTCAAACAGGTAATCACCATACGTTTGCCCGCAAAAGATTCAAAAGCAATAAAAAACCCCAAAGGTATGCCCATCAAGCTGGCTATCACCGTTGAGGTGCCGCTCACCTTTAATGAAACCGCCACAATAGAGACTATCTCCGGGTCAAAAGAAGCGACCAGCAGAAGCGCTGAAAAAAAACTGTCAGCCAGAAGATCCATAGTTTATTGTATTATTAGTAAAAATAGGATTTGGAAGCTCCCCGCAGCCCCACGGAAGCGGGGCAGCAGCAGGACGGAAGATACACACGCTGTAATGATTCATGATACCTGTCGGCTGTTGCTCCCGGGATAAATCATTTTCCCTGAAAGCTTAACATCGTATCCTGCTTTATCCTGAATCAGATTCCTGAAGACGTCTTCCTGGAGCAGTCCGAGAAAGCGCTGAATCCCCTCATCGAAGAATCGCTCCTTGGATATCATCAGATCGTATCGCTCCCAGCGCAGCGGAACGAACCCGATATTCAGCAGTTCGGCCACCGCCCGTATTCCCGGGCCGGCATCCGCACGGCCTGCAAGAATTTCAAGGCCTACATCCAAGTGCCGATGAACGTCGCGATGATACCCTTTGATCTTTTCACCGTTAATCCCGGCTTTTTTGAATTCTCGGTCTAACAGCAGCCGAGTACCGGTGCCAAGCGGTCGGTTGATGATACGCAGCCCCGGACGAGCAAGGTCAGCAACACTGGAAATACCATCAAGATTGCCCTTCTTCACCAGAATGCCTTGCTCACGCTTGCAGAAGTTGACCATCACCGGCATGGCATCGAGCTCCTGGGTGGCAAAATCAAAGTTGTATTCGGCTTCATCGTCCTGGAGCAGGTGGCTGGATGCAATGTGACAAAGGTTCTGTCTTAAGGCCTTTAAGCCTCCCATACTTCCCAGGTTGCCAAATACCGCCACATGATCTGAATAAAAGGTATTAAAAAGGTTTATGGCCCTGTCTAAAAGAGGATCATTGCTGCCGGCGATTATCAGCAGGCC
Source organism: Desulfobacterales bacterium (assembly GCA_030145595.1). Classification (GTDB taxonomy): domain Bacteria; phylum Desulfobacterota; class Desulfobacteria; order Desulfobacterales; family UBA11574; genus Desulfatibia_A. The sequence goes on from JAQYVG010000002.1 coordinate 21,125, forward strand.
GTGGTAAGGCGGTAACTGAAAAGCTGCATCAGGGTAATTGATGGTATTGGTCTCGATCCACTGCTCCACCAGATGCTGCGGAAAAATCCACTTGCCCGTAACCTTTGTGGCAGGCAGGCCCTTTTCGGAAATCAGAGTGTACACCATCTTTTCATTTATACTTAAAAGCCGTGCCACTTCTTTTGTAGACAAAAATGCTTTCATTTTTTTCTTGTTTGGTTTTATGGTAAACGAGGTTTATACATATTTTTTATGTCATTATTTGTCAATATAATATTATTTATCAATTTAATGTGATTTATAACAACCAAAACAAACTATCATTCTTTACGCCCGCTGTTACGCACGCTTGCCATCTTTTTGATGTTAGTCTATCGCATCCGGATAAAAAAGCTGTTTTCCTAACAGTCGATAATTTAAAATAAGGGACTGCCCCTTGGCGGAAATCAGCCAGTTGGCGAACTGCTCCGCCGGCTTGTGCAGCACATGCGGATGCTTGGCCGGGTTTATCGGAATCACGCCGTAGGGGTTGCTCAGAATGGGATCGCTTTCACATAAAACTTCAAGATCGAGGCCGGCAGCGCGGCCATACTTGTATTTGATATACGTTCCTCGATCCGCCAGGGTGTAGGCCCTTTTTTCATCTGCAAAGGTGATAGTTTTGCCCATACCTTGCCCAATGGAAAGATACCATGTTTTAGACCCCTTTGGTTGCACAAAACCGACGGTCCTTTTTTTCCCTTTCTTAACGATGGTGCTTTCTTTTGTTTCCAGGTTCAGGCCGCTTGCCTTCCACAAAGCTTGCTCTTTGGTATGCGTCCCGCTATCATCCCCACGGGAGACAAACAAGGCTTTGGCAGCGACGATTTTTTTCAGGGCAGCCGCTGCCTGGTTCAGGCCGTCAATGCCGGCCGGATCACCAGAAGGTCCTAGAATAACAAAATCGTTGTGCATCACGGCATAACGCTTGGTTCCATACCCGTCCCGGATAAATTTATCTTCCCTGGCCCTGGCATGCACAAAGATCACATCTACGTTGCCGTCAATTCCATCGCGAATGGCAGCCCCGGTTCCCTTGGCAAATACCTTGACGCGGATGCCGGTCTCTTTAGTGAATTCCGGTAACAGGACATTTAGCAGTCCGGAGCTCTCGGTGCTTGTTGTTGTAGACATTTTAATTGTCTCTAATTCTCCTTGGGCCTTAAAGGGAAACAGCAAAAGGACGAGGAAAAAAAGAACCGCAGGGCTAATCCATTTGTTCAAACCTTTACATTTTTGCTCCATGCACACCTCCATTTTAGTCTCTAGCAGTTTCCATACATAGGTTCCGAGTGAATCACTGCGGGGTAATGTCCGTTGACGATACTATTGTCATCAAGCACCATATTAATGTTTTGCGTGCTTGCAATACTTTATAAGTTTATATGGGTCAATAATTGATTTTGCTTCAACCAAAACAAAGCTTATGCGAACCCATAACAACTCATAACAACCCTATTTCTGGAAAAAGTTCTGCAGGGAAGGAAGTTTTTGCGAAAGATGAGGAGGCACAGAGGTGATAGTACCCGTATTTGCAGATTCATCCCATGAATAATTCGGGCTAAATTATTCCGGCTTCGCGCAGGAATAATTCCACATCTTGCCAGAAGACGTCCCAATTGGGAGGGCAGTCGTTGTGTCCGCTTTCATAGGTTACCATTGTGCCTTTTTTGGCCGTCTGATAGAGGGACAGGCCATGTCGGTAGGGAATGACTTCGTCGAACTTGCCATGCATAACCAGAATCGGTCCGGGATAGTTTTTAACGGCTTGAAGATTTTCGAACGGATCCCTGACCAGAAAAGCGGGGGCCAGATATTTCGCGGCAAAGGAACGGGCGCTGATAAATGTCGACATCAGGATGAGCGCTGCCGACGGCCGTTGAGCGGCCAGGGCGCACACCGCACCCCCGCCAAGGGAACGACCGAACAGAACGATTCTGGAAGCATCAACATCTTTACGTGCAGCCAGAACGTCATAGGCGGCAGCAAAGGTTTCTTCAATACTACTTTGGGAAGGCGACCCTTCCGATCGACCGTAACCGGGGTATTCCACAAGCAGGGCCCCCATTCCAAGGCGATTGAATGTTTGTAGTTCTTGCGGCCAAAAGTCGATTAGTTCCCCGTTCCCGTGTGCAAAAATCACCGCTGGGGCCGGTTTTGATCCGCGGTCTGCGTCCGGCGCCAAAAACCATGTTTCAACCTTCCCAAAACTCGTAGCCACCCAAATTCGCTCCAGGCCGGCAATGTCCGTCTTTTCTGCAGGCACCTCAATCAAACCACGAGGGAACATCATCTGCCGCTGCATCAAAAAAAGCAGGCCGCAGTAAGCAAGGTACAAACCCAAGGGCCATGCAACAACTTTAATGATGACATTCAATTTCATACTCCTAATGTCCGATTTTTATTACCTCAATTTTGTACTTGATTTATAAGTCTTCAGCCAAAGCGTTATCATAACGCCGGATAAATCGAGTTATATTTACAACTGACAACGGACAACAAACAACTGACACATTGAGTTTTAACTTAATGAGGGTATAATATATTAATTGTGTAAAAAAACATAGAGGAGAATTTCAGGTTGTTTCTGAAACCATTAAGGTTCAATTCACATGTTCTTTATTGATAGCGTTTTTTACTGCCACGCCAATTCTTTCAAATGTATACGGTTTTTGGATAAATTGTCCGGCTCCCAGTCTTTGACATTCTTTGACCCGCTCGGTTTCTGAGAATCCGCTGGTGATGATGGCTTCCTGGCGCGGACGCAGCTTGATAATTTTTTTATAGGTGTCCAGACCGTCAATGCCCGGATCCATAATCATGTCCAGGACCATTAAATCTACGGAGTTGTTTGTAAGATGCTCAACGGCTTCTTCGCCACTGGCGACGGTGGCAACCGAATAGCCCAGGTGGGTCAGGATTCCGGATGCAATTTCTCTTTGTTCCTGCACATCATCCACAACTAAAATATTCTGACCACTGCCCGTATAGGCTGCCATGGGAACGGTGGTTTGCTTGGCAGAAATCGCTTCTCTGGTAATCGGAAAATATAACTCGAATGTAGTCCCGACTCCCTCGATACTGTGAACATCTATATAACCCTGATGGTCTTTAACCGTTCCATAAACAACCGCCATACCTAAACCGGATCCGCTGCGGCCCATCACTTTTTTGGTGTAAAAGGGCTCAAAGATTCTATTAAGATCTTCAGGAGCAATGCCTGTCCCGTTATCAGCAACCCTTAAAACAACAAATTCTCCCTCATGTATGCTGAGATCGTAACCGTTTATGGGCTTGTCGACATATTGGTTGTTGGTGGATAATGTAACGGTTCCTCCGTTAGGCAGCGCTTCGGCTGCATTCGTAACCAGATTCATAATCGTTTTGTCAAGGTGCACCGATTTTCCGGCAATGTTCAGCAAATCCGGTTCTATATTGTTTTCTATTTTAACACCAGGATGATGCAATTTTAGTTTTTGATGCACGGAAGACTGCAAATAAGACGAAACAACATCATTCAAATTGACAACTTCGGTACTACTTACGCCTCTGCGTGCCAGCGTTAACAGATCCTGTACAAGTTCCGCCATTCTATTAGACGCTTCCAGTGAAGACTTTAGGTAGCGTAAATTGGGATCGTCTTCAGACATGTTCATCAATGCCATTTGAATGTAGCCCGAAATACCCCCTAGTACGTTATTGCTGTCATGCGCGAAACCGCCGGCCAAAAGTCCGATAGCTTCCATTTTCTCTGCACGGGTAATTCTTTCCTGCAGTTCTTTTTTCTCTTTTTCCGCCTTCTCAAGCTCGGTTAAATCCATAGCAAAGCCAATGACACCGATAACCTTGCCGTCAATATTTTTGTATGGAAACTTATCTACAATTAAAGATTTGCGGCCCTGGGCTGTTGCCAGAATGCCGGTTTTTTGCAGCACCGGTTTTCCTTTTTGGATTACTTCCGAATCATCATCCAAAACCTGCCCCTTATTGTCGGGAAACAGTTCGGCATGGGTTTTGCCAAGCACCTCATCCATAGGGATACCAGCAATTTGAATGAATTTTTTATTTACTCGAATATATCTTTGCGCTTTATCTTTATAGAAAATCATTCCCGGTGATGAATCCAGCATTATTTCCAGTTCACGGCCTTTTGCTTCTAAAATAAGTTGAGTTTCTTTTAATTCTTTGGTGCGCTCGAAAACCTTTTCTTCCAAACTGGACAGCAAACCAAAATAGTCCTTTGTTGAAGTAGTATATTCATCTTTGGCAACGCAAAGTTCGTTGGTAAGATGCTTTATGCGTGTCTCCAATCGGACGATCTTATCTTCAAGTTTTTTGCTATTTTCAGATTGTGTCATTCTAAAACAAGCCCTGATCTTCCATTTCGTTGAGTTCTCGCATTGCATCCTCTACGATCAAATCCAGTGCATGCGGGTCCATGTTCAGTTCAGCCAGGCATTGCTGATAAATTTCGTTATTCTGAAAAGGCGTTTCTGAATATCCGATGCTGCTGTTTTGGGAGCAATATTCAGCAACATATAATGTCGAAGCAAGTTTAGAGTAGTCCTGTTCAGCCTCAAGGGGGTTGTCATGATATCCGATAGCCCCGGCAATCTCTTGCGGAAGATTCCAATTTTCGGCGATTGCCATCCCGATATCTGCATGATGTAAGCCGAAAACTTCCTGCTCGGCCTCTGACAAATTCTTTTTTTCATTCTTTGCTATACTCAAAACTTGGCTAAAGTCGTTTTGCAAAAACTGAGATTCTACGATAATGCCGATGTCATGCAGTAAACCGGCGACATATGCATTTGCACCTCTTTCCTTGAATTCCCTCCTGTAAATCATTTTCGTGATCAGGGCTACGGCAACACAGTGTTTCCACAAAAAGCGTATTGAATATCCTTCAGCAGAATCATTTTCGTTAAAGATTTCAGAGACTTTCTGGCTCAGCGCCATTTCTTTTAAAGTGTCGAAGCCTATCCAGATCAACGCTTGCCTAATTTCTCCGATTTTTTTGGGGGGATAATAATAGACAGAGTTTGCCACCTTTAGTACTTTGGCGGTCAAGGGAGGATCAACCTCAACCATTTCCTTTAAGTCCCATATCGATGCTTTAGGGTCATTGATGATCCTGACGATACCGGAAACGATGCTTTTAATCGAAGAAATTTCGGACCGATTCACCAAAGCTACTAGTTTTTCAAGCTTTTTTTGTTTTTCTTCAGACGGTTCCACATCAACCTCCGGTCCATGATCGCATTATATATTTACCTAATTGCATGCAGAAAGGTTTATATCTCATTTGTTTATATCGGTAACCCGGCAAAAAACTTTAACATGTCTTTGCAAAACCAAAATAGATTTCTTATGAGCAATACTAGATGGAATTATACGCGGGCCAGGCAGGCTTGGAGTGGTGGCTTGTAGTTTCTCAGCGGATTATGCACTTTTGAACCCAGGGTTCCGCCACAGATTTTAAATGCAGAAGTTCATTATGATCATACTTGCAGTTATTATGCTCGAAAAACTCCGGTTGCAGGACCCCGAAGTTTTTAAATTGCTGGAGGGCGTAGAGCCTTGAACCCTTAATAAGCTGCGCAATGCTTTCAACAACGTTTTGATCCACCAGCGGTTTTATGCATGTCGTCCTGAATTCATAGGCTATGCCCGATTGCATAATGATTTTAATGCTTGTAAAAATCTGTTCCGGATCGCATTTTTTTTGGATTAAGGGCGAGTAGTCCCAGGGGTCTGTTTTTATATCCATGGCAATGTAGTCGATAAGACCTTCAGTTAAAAGCCCTGCAATCATTTGCGGCCGGCTTCCATTTGTGTCCAGTTTTATCGGATAGCCCATTTTTTTAATTTTCGCACAAAGGGCAAAGAGATCTTTATTGAGGGTTGGTTCCCCGCCGGAGAGTACAACCCCGTCTAAAAAAACTTTACGCCGTTCCAGGAAATCATAAACGCGGTGCTCTTCTAAAACTTGGGCAGGTTTGCCTCTGGCAAGGTCCGGGTTATAGCAATGGGGGCATTTGAAATTGCACCCGGAAAAGAAAAGTACACAACTTATTTTTCCGGGGTAATCAATAAAGGAATTTTTTTGCCAGCCGCCGATTATCATAATTACTATATTCTTCAGACCATCCTGTTTGGAGCGCTTAATTTCTTTTATAAATGATGATTGTCAATCTTCAACAGTCACTTGTCATTTGTCATTTGTCATTTGTCATTTGAAAAAAGAGCGCTACCTTAAGAATTGCCTAGGTTAAGGGGGAAAAATCTTTTTATCAATAATAATTTCAGCAGTCGGGGAGGTTGCACCATAATGCTTGGTGCATTAGCGAAACGGATGATCAGATTTTAAAGCGTGTGCTGTTTGAGTATATTAAGAATCGTTGGAAAGAACAGACGTTTCGCCAAAAGCTGCCATCGCAAGCGATTACCAGCTGTTCAGCAAAACAATTAATATTGTTGCAAAAGCTTCTGTTCTTTCTCTACGAGTCTTTATATACGAGTTCACACGGTTTAAAATCTGATTATCCGTTGAGCGGTCTTATAGCGAAACCTACCAGACCCATCAGTTATTTGTTAAGACTTTTTCCGGTTAGGGTTAGAGGGCGGAAGAGGAATCCAGACTGAATGTTTTTCTTGCGCCAAATTCAGCTTGCTTGCCGTAATTCCATTGCTTAACCGGCCTTAAATAGCCGACCACCCTTGAGTAGACTTCGGTATCCTGTTTGCAGGACGAACATTTATCCTGTCTGCCGTCCAGATAACCGTGAGATGGACATATGCTGAATGTAGGTGTAAGCGTAAAATATGGCAGTCGGAAATTGGAGGTAGTTTTTTTGATCAGCCCTTTGACAACCTCTGTATCACTGACCTGTTCCCCGAGGAAAATATGGAAAACCGTTCCGCCGGAATATTTTGACTGCAGACTATCCTGGAGCATCAGGGATTCAAAAATATCATCGGAATAGTTTACCGGAAGCTGGGTGGAGTTGGTGTAGTATGGAGCGGCTCCTTTGCGATATTCAGCTTCGTTGGCACACTGGATATCCGGGAACTGTTTTTTGTCCAGCATGCAGAGGCGATATGAGGTTCCTTCCGCAGGCGTGGCTTCAAGGTTGAAAATATCGTCGGTTGTATCCTGTGTTTCTGCTATCAAGTCGCGGATAAAATCCATAATTCTCAGAGAAAATGTCTGCCCGGGCTCAGAGGCAATCTCTTTTCCCATGAAATTTATACAGGCCTCATTCATGCCGATTATTCCGATAGTGGAAAAATGATTCTTCCAGTATAGCCCATTGCCGTTCTTAATCGCTCTTAAATAATATTTGGAATAAGGATAGAGATTTCTGTCCGTAAATTTTTCAAGTATCTTCCTTTTAATGGAAAGACTTTCAGCGGCAAGATGCACTTTTTCTTTTAAACGCGAGCAAAAGTCTTCTTCGTTTTCAGCAAGATATCCGATGCGCGGCAGGTTGATGGTCACCACACCGATCGACCCGGTCAGGGGGTTGGCGCCAAACAATCCGCCACCCCTTTTCAAAAGCTCCCGATTGTCAAGACGCAGCCGGCAGCACATGGACCTGGCGTCTTCAGGAGAAAGGTCGGAATTAACAAAGTTGGAAAAATAGGGGATTCCGTACTTGCCCGTCATTTGCCAGATCATCTCAAAGTTTGGATTGTCCCAGTCAAAATCGGCCGTAATATTATAAGTAGGAATGGGAAAAGTAAAGACTCTACCCTTGGCATCACCCGCCATCATCACTTCGGCAAAGGCCCTGTTGATCATATCCAATTCCGTCTGGAAATCGGCATATGTCTCGCTCTGCTCGGTACCACCAATGATGACCGGCTGGTCTTTCAGGATGGTAGGTACATTAAGGTCCATGGTAATGTTGGTGAAGGGCGTCTGGAAACCGACGCGTGTAGGGATGTTTATGTTAAAAACAAATTCCTGCAGCGCCTGTTTAACCTCTTTGTAATCCAGATTATCAAAGCGTACAAAGGGCGCCAGCAGGGTGTCAAAGTTTGAAAAAGCCTGGGCGCCTGCGGCCTCGCCCTGCAATGTATAGAAAAAATTGACGATTTGCCCCAGAGCTGATCTGAGATGCTTTGGGGGAGCACTTTCGACCTTACCTTCAACGCCTTTGAAACCGGTTTTAAGCAAATCCTGCAGGTCCCATCCCACACAATAAACGGAAAGAAGGCTAAGATCGTGAATATGAAAATCGCCGTTAATATGGGCAGACCTGATCTCTGGAGGATAGATACTGTTCAACCAATACTCTGAAGTTACATCTGAAGAGATATAATTGTTAAGGCCCTGGAGGGAATAGCACATATTGCTGTTTTCTTTGATTTTCCAATCCAGCTTCCTGATATAGTGCTCAACAAGATCAATGCTGGCCTTGGTGGCAATCTTTCTGATCTGGGCATGCTGTTCTCTGTACAGGATATATGCTTTGGCTGTTTTATAAAAGGGCGAGTCGAGCAGCACCCTTTCAACAATATCCTGAATCTCTTCGACTTCGGGAATGGGGTCCAGGCGCAGTTCGTGCGCCAGGGTTAAAACGCGAAGCGTCAGCTTGCGGGCATCCCTTTCCTCGAATTCTCCCGTGGCCTTGCCGGCTTTTGCAATTGCTGTGGTGATTTTCGACGAATCGAACTCGACAGCACTTCCATGGCGTTTTTTTATCTCTTCGAACACAAATGTCACCTCTACAACGAATTAGTCGAGACCTTTGAAAAACGCCCCCTTTTGTCCAATCCCGGCGTTAGGCTCAAATTTTAATCCTCGAAATACTAAATGTATGCCTGTGGTTAAAATTTTCGCCTGCCTTGGCCTTGAACAAAATTGAACATTTTTCAAAGGTCTCTTAGTCTTACAAGTCTCAAGGATGCGTGCTGTTGCAGACAAGACCTTTGCAAATTTTAAAGATCTCGCAGATATTCGCTTTTAATAATGTCTGCAACAAGACGGGCAGATACGTTATCGGGAAGCTATATGTTTTCAAAAACAGTTCTTTTCATAACGCAATATCTTGTTGTTTGTCAATTAGTAATTTCAATATATAGTGCTATGATGGTAATCTGGGTTAAAGATTTTTAAGCATTACAGATATTCCGGCTTACTTTTTGGGGTGGGGTTTTTCCCGGGATGTTACCCAGATATAATCGGCGTAATCGCTCTCGACTTCATTTCCGGCAGTTGCCGGATAGATAGTCCTAAAATCGGCACCTGTCTGCCTGAAGGCCCTGTCCGGTATGCCGAATTTACGGATGATATGGCCGTTTCCGGCTATCACGATCATCAAATCATCCTTCATATTAAGGGCCACCGAGGCCGCCATGGTATCTTCCCACACGCACTGGGCCTCGTAAAAAAAATCAAAATTATCAATCCCACGGTGCTGGTTGTAGATTTTCTCCACATAAGCCCTGTGAGCGTCGTTGGAAGTGTCGATGTTTGGGGGAATGTGCTTTCTATCATCGTCAAGCAAATTCTCGATACCTCCCAATGCTATTTTTTTAGGGATATGGAAAGGGACATTCAGGCCTACCAGTCGGATCTTTTCCTGCTGGATAAATTCAAAAATATCTTTGTATAATTCAAAATCCCATTTCCAGTTGGCATACCAGTGCACCTTTTGTAAAAACGTTTTTTGATCCAGTTCGCCGGCTGACCAGAGATCTAATATAGGCTGGTAGGTTTGATCGAACATTTCCATACCGACGACAATATTAGGATGAGTCTTGTAAACTGCTTTGATTATATCAAGCTGAATGCGATGATGAGCCGGGTCAAAATGGTTCTCCCCTATATATATTACCCGAACTCCGGCCAGGTCCGCCATTAACTCATCAAAAGATACCGCTTCTCCCGTTTTTGTGGAAATGATAATTCCTGCATCGAAAAAAGTCGACGAGTCCTTTATGAAAAGTCTTTTTGGTGCCACAGTGCACCCCCACATTAAACTCATTAAGGCTGCGCAGAAACAAGCTCTACATAACCATTTTATTAGTCTGATTTTATTTTGATGTTGAACTTGTTTCATCTGTTTATTGCTTTTGTTGTCGCTTACATGTTAAAAGTTATACACTAATCGAGCGCAACGCCCGATGTCCGTTGACACATTGAGTTTTAACTCAATTAGGTTTATAGAGTCGTTTGGCGATTTTATAACTGGTTAATTATAAATTGGCAATACTATATATCTTTTAGTCTGAACGATTTGAAAAGCTTTGTGTTATGCGTCTAGACCAAAACCCAATGTTTAGAAAAATTATTGTTCCCTGGTACGACTCTGAGGCCGCATGCTTAATTATGATTGTATTCATGTTCTTTGTTTTGCTGTTCGCTTTTGCCGGTGTCTCGGTTGCTCGTGAATACTTTGAGTATCATGGACACATTTGGGTTCCCGTTCTATTAATGGTAATGAGCTGCGCGGTGATCGTTTCCACTATAATCCGGTTGATTAAAAGATACGCCTATAAATTTTCTAAATAGACACTAAATAAGATATCGTTTTTTATCAATAAAAGGATACAAAAGTTCTATGAAGTGATGCAGTATTCTGGCGGTAACACCCCAAATGACCACATCCTTTAAAGGATATTCAAGAGTATCGGTCGGCGGCGAGATACCGTGAAAGCCGGCCATAATATGAGTTTTGACAAGCGCTTTCAAAGGTACATCAAGCACTCTGGCAATTTCATTTGCGTCGAACCGCACGGGTCCCTCTTGGTTCCATAAGCCTATAAACACCTGGATGTCTTTATGGTTGATGGTTTGAAAATGTCCCATTGAACCGATAAAGTCAACCTGACTGCGGGTGATGTTAAGCTCTTCTTCAAGTTCACGATAGGCGGCATCAACAGGACCTGCATCTTTCAATTCTACATGGCCGCCGGGCAGAGCCACTTGATTCCGCCACGGATATCCTTCGTTGTCGGATTTCTGGATCGCTAAAATTCGAGGCTCATCTTCGCCAAAGAGCAACATAAACACACAGGTCGGCTGATAGGCGCTATCAGCCGGCGGCTGAGGAAGTTTTGCATTCCGGATGATTTTTTTAAGACAGGCAGAATCAAATTGGTCTATTGTTTTTGCCATTGATAACCGTCTTTATAGTTCAAGATATCTCCAATAACATGCTCTACAGCAAGGCACTGTTTTCTAATGATAGGCTTGCCACCGTAGATTTAATACCATAAAAAAAACATTTATAGAAGCGTTATGAAAATGCATCTTAATTCACTAAAATGCATAATAAATCAAACACGTCAAACATTTTTCCATTTTGTTTACGATCACTTGAGGTAGAACACAGATGACACGGATTTTGCAGATTTTAACGGATTTTATATTATTTTATCTGTATCTGTGTAGATCAGTTTTAATCTGTGTTATCCGCGTTCCATTGAACCTATAACCCTGAACCCAGAACCAATCATACAAGGTAACATCCAATAACGAGTAACAAGCAGCCAGACCTTGCGGCCGAAAAAAGAAAAATCTTGACCCGGGTTTAACCCTTGCTTACCATAATGCAAGAATTTTCTGTTTTGGCAAGAAATCATTGAAAGGGGTAATTAATGCCGACTGCCACACTTACCAGTAAAGGCCAGACCGTTATTCCGAAGGCCGTCAGGGATCATTTGGGCCTGCAACCCGGAGATATACTCGATTTTGTCGTTCAAGACAACGGCGATATTTTGATTCGACCCGCAGTACACGATGTTCAGAGCTTGAAAGGAATGTTACACCGTCCCGGAAGAAAGCCGGTGACAATAGAAGAGATGAACCTTAAAAGATAACAAACGATTCAGTCTTATCGGCGCTTAGTCCAACCTAAGCTGAGCGATTAACAAGAAACCAGCAACACGCAATCAGACCTCCCGAAGCCCGCAACCCGGTTTGTTGAGTTGAGTTGTTGGTTGGTTGGTTGAGTTGAAAGTGCGGATGCCAATGGTTATAGCGATGTGTCCACCGGTCAAACTTTTATGAACTGCCATGAAAGATTGTTGTCAGGGCTAAAAGAAATTTTGATTAAAATTTTGGTTTTCTACCTTAATCGCGCTAAAATGAATTAATAAGTAAAACAGCATAAAGTAGTTATGCCGCCGGAGCTTCGATCTATCGACTTTCTTCGGTTTTCAAAGACAACTTTTCAACCATAAATTTGCTATTTTTCAGGGCAGATTAATTAATGAAAAAAAGATTGATTGTCGTTGTCATCCTTATTATCGGAACTATCGGATTTCTGACTTACGACTGGCATGTGAAAACAAAGCTTCACGAGGATGATCAGCGCGTCACCCTGTATTCATGGACGGATAAAAAAGGTGCCATACACTTCACCGACACCCAACCTCCGAATGGTGTCCGGAAACTTAAAGATTACAAGGGATTTAAATATGCCGATCAACCGTGGGTGGTAAAGATAAAAGATAAGGCAATTGATGGGTATAAATGGGTTAAAAAAAAGTTGTTTAAAACGAAAAAACAATAGTTTCTAACTATTTGGCAATGAGCCTCCGAAGGAGCAAGTCGGAAAATTAAGATTATCGTTGGAAGCAAAGCATAACTGCATTGAATTATCCATTGTTCTGAAACTTGATACGCTCAGTTTGTAATGCAATCAAATATCCTGCTGGTTGAGTTGAGTTGGTTGGTTGATTTCTTGTTCCAATCTGAATAATTTGTTCTTCCAGCTATTCCTGACATGATTTTATTTTCAATTTTATGCAGGATGGTGACGGTGCTTCTCTGGGAATACTGAATGTAATGTTACAACAAACAATAGTGGGTGGTATGTACAGTATGTTGTATGGTATGTTTGCAATTTTAGGATGAGGAGGAGGGCAAAAT